>JAIRTH010000001.1 GCA_031255005.1 Puniceicoccales bacterium
GTAGTAGTAGTAGGGGCTGTGAATATGTTAATAAGTGTGAATTTATGAGTATATTAGCGGGGTTTAAAGGAAAGTTTTTGTTAATAACTATGTTAATAACTATGTGAATAGTGTGTGAACAAATGTGAATAAGTCAAAGTTATTCACAGGTTATTCACAGGTTATTCACAGGTCACCGTGAATAAGTGGATTAAGTTTTGTTTGATGTTTTTTATTTTTAGGTCAAATTGTGTGATATTGGGTTAGAAAGCTACAATCTATTTTTGAATAATTTTAATAATATTTTTACAAAAAAATATTGATCTTCGTTTTTATCTGTAGGTTTTCACGATGCCTTCGATCATTTTTGTCCATCCATCGACCAGTACGAACAGCATCAATTTGAATGGCAGAGAAATTGTCATCGGCGAGACCATCATCATACCCATGGCCAACAGGATGTTAGAGACAATCATGTCTATGGCAATGAACGGCAAATAGAGAAGAAAACCAATTTGGAAGGCGTCGGTGAGTTCTGAGACCACAAAGGCTGGGATTAGGACGATTAGATTGCCTTCTTCCAGTCCACTTTGCATTTCCTTAGGCCAAATTTCTTTAGCTGTATTGAGAAAAAATGCTCGACCTCTGGATTTTGTATGTCTTTTCAAGAACTTTTTTAATGGTCCGCAAGCCTTTGTCAGAGGGTCCTTTAGCGCTGCCAGGTTGTTCATATTGAATTCCATGGTTTTGGTCAGCTCGAAGGTATCCTGAATGACCGGATACATTATGTAAATTGTCAACATTATGGCGATGCCATTAAGTACCATATTTGGAGGTACTTGCTGTACGCCAAGTGCATTTCGGATGAGGGTTAGTACCACGACTATTTTGACAAAGGACGAGATCAATAGCAACACGAATGGTGCCATGGTCAGTGTTGTCAATATGATGGCTACGGTGGTTGGATCGAAGGTGATGCTGTTCATTTGTCAAAAATTTCTAATATTCTAACACCGGTTTTTCCACTAACATTCACCAGTTCGCCGCTGCCGATAGGGGTGCCATTGGCACAGATGGTAACCGGGCTTTCCGCTGGATTGTCACAGGAAAAAACGTAGCCTTTGTCGATGGTTTCCAATTCACTGATCGGTATTTTTTGGTCAAAGATTTCAAAGGTTAGGGTTACCTGATGCTTTGGTTTTTTTCCATGATATTCTTGAACTTCTTCTAATGTAGATAGTTCTGTGTCGCTCGGATTCACATGTTTGGTTTGTCTATTTTCGTCATCAATGGAAGGGGCGACAGCATGGTCTGGTTTAGCTACGGTTTCGGGCATGATTTCCGTCAGGCTGGTATCGTTTTGGCTTTTAATTTTCTCAATATTTTGTTCGATTTCTTCCAAAGAAGACGCTGATGGATTTTGGCCTGGTATTGATTGAATTGCTTCGGAGGTTTGAGATTGGCCAGAGTCTTCCGGGCTAGGCACTTGCGTGGCATCGGAAGGCGGATTGGAATTGGCTCCGTGCTCGGCTTCGGAGGTTTGAGATTGGCCAGGGTCTTCCGGGCTAGGCACTTGCGTGGCATCGGAAGGCGGATTCTTAGGCTGGTTTTGGTTTTCCATAGTATTTGCAGATTTATGTTTTTTTTTTTCAGACAACTCTGGTAGGTTACTAATAATTGGGGCAGAAGCGGATGTTTGTGGCTCATCATCCACAGCTTCGTCAAGTTTCACGGATTGTTCCGACGGAGGCAATGGTGTTTCTGGCGCTGGGTTTTCTTCGGGATTAGCCTGGAAAGCTTCGTTGACGAGATCATCTATGGTAGTGGTATCTATGTACTCGATATCATCTTCCTCGGTTTCTTCTATTTGGTTTTGCTCATCCATGGTATCGTGTTCCTAGAAAATAGGTTTTCTGTTGGCTATTACCTTTCCGTCGGCTATGGTAGCTGTAATCCCAAGGCCTTTGATCGGAATAGCTTGGCCGGAGTTTAGGTGATTAATTTCTATAAAAATTATATCGTTCTGATTAATGCTCGAATATTCCTCGTTTGTTAAGTATGTTCGGCCCACTTCGATGGAATACTCCAATGGCACCGAATTTAGTTTATGTATTTTTTTCGGCATGGTTTCCATGATCTTCTTTCGAATAAAACTCATTATCCCTGGCGTACCGGAAATATAGAGATTTGTTGCGAACGAATCATCATTGGTTTTGAAGTACATACAGATCTCATCTGGTGTCACCGCCGGATGATGCACCTTCGAAACCTTTGATAAAGTGATATGGTACCTGAAAAATGATTCGGCTTTGTTCAAGATTTCGCTGACAGCAGCTTCGATGACCAAGAGATGGATTTCTTCGGAAAGGGAATTAAGGTCAACTTCATTACTAAAGCCGTTTGATAACATAAACAACTGAGGAAAGTTACAGAACGATATACCCAGGTCCTCCATGCCTATGGACAGATCAAGCCGGACGCATTCACTGGCCACCTCGGTGGGTGTAGTTAGTCCAAAGGAAAAGACATTCCCTCCACAGAAAATTTGCCATTCCCTTTGTTTTGCGTATAACTCATTGAAAGAAAGGACGTTACTTTCTATGTCCTTAGTCATCAACACATCCATCCCCATAGCTAGATTAGTAATACTATTATTTATTTGAAGCTAAACAAGAAAAATAGATTATTAGATTTGGGGTAGAGTAAGTTTATATTTCCTGGCCGATTTCGTGTAGCATATCCATAAACCATTGATTGGTAACATCGAATGGCTTTCCACCTTTGATTCGTGAAAATTCTATGCAGCGTAATTCATTGCCATTTTGTTCATCAAATCCGACGACACCTGATTTGCGCTCGATGGCGCATCGTATTGCAACATCAACACTATCAGAGATTATCGACAGATCCCTTGGGTTTGCTGGTGCTGACCGAGCGAAGTAGCCACTTTTTTGAACGACGGTTTTTTCAGCGCCTATAAGTTTCGAAAATTCTGATGCAAGCCATTGGCCTGGATTGACTTGATCGAGCTTAACGTGCCCAAAGGCATCTCTTATCACACTGGTACCAGATTTTTCAAGTGCTTCGATGATGGTTTCGAGGCAAGCACCTTCACTTAGAAATATATTTGCGCTATCTATTTCGTCCATAATCCTGCGAAGTCTTGCAGCTTCTTTTTCTATATCTACTTGAAATTCAGGTAGATAAATGCCATGAATATCTAGCTTCTTGATGGATAATCCTGCCTCTGGCACAAATTTTTTAGCTTTAAGCGATTGCCTGTAGAGGTCGGCGGTTTTGGCAGCAAGCCATCCGCAGTGGCGTCCCATGACTTCGTGAACTATTAATATTCTTGGACTTGCGGTACATTCGTAGACCACGTTTGCAAAAAATTTTGCGCCTTGCTCGGCGGCGGTTAACGCACCTAGACTTTGAGAAATTGGGTAGACATCATTGTCTATGGTTTTTGGTAACCCTATTACTGTCAAAGAATAACCATTTTTTTTCAAAAATTCCGATAGATCCGCAGCTGCAGTGTTTGTGTCGTCTCCACCAAGGGTGTGCAATATATCTATTTTATCTGCAACTAGTTGCTGTGCGGCAACCTGTTGTGGGTTTTGACCAGTTGACACATAACCTCTTTTTAGACAATCATCTATATTTGTTAATTTAACTCGGCTATTTCCAAGAGCGCTGCCTCCATGGCCGATCAATATTTCGGCATTTTCGCGAATAGCTTGAGTCACAACTATCTTATCACCAAGAAGAAGGCCTTTATACCCATTTTTATACAGGACAATTTCAGCATCCGGAGCAATTTCAGTGTATTTTTTTATTAAATTCCCGACAGTGGCTGACAAACATGGGGCAAGCCCACCAGCAGTTAAAATCCCAACAATCATGATTAAACTCTAGGCAAATATGAACGGATAGTAAAGCATAAAACTAACAGATCCAACAACTTAACGCAATTGAGGCCAAAATATTTTCAACAATAACCTAGGTCATGGCCCTGGAAATTCATGGCCCTGGAAATAAAACTTCTGGCGACTAGCAGATCATAGCGAAACGTAACTTCAACAAAAGCCAAGGAATAGGGTGGTCAAAACATCAATCTAATACACACATCTCCGCAGGCCAAACATTTGGTCGTTTTGAGCGAGGAAGAAAAAATCAAACCACAAGCTATGCAACGAACAACATGACGCTTTGATTTACTTATGGTTGGATTACAGATATCGGAAATCGCCCAATAAAAAAATAGGGCAAAAACCAAAACAGCTATAAAAAAAACGACTATATAACATACGACCATTTTTAGGAATTGGTTTGCATTGCCGTTGCTACATCAGTGTCATCATCAACAGTGTTTTTGATCTCATCTTCCTTTGGTGTGCCGGCCAATGCCTCCGTTCCTTCCTTTTTTTCGGAAAATTTGTCAGTGGACGAACGTTTGCGTCGCCTTGAACTTTGTTTTTTATAGCCGCGATCGGCCGCATTTACCTGTTCTATTATAGCCATTTTGGCATCATCTCCTCGACGAGGCAATAGTTTATAGATCCTTGTATATCCGCCGTTTCTATTCAAAAACTCATTAACCTTTTCGTCAAACAATCTACCTATGGCATTGGTGTCGCGCACGCGGGATATGGCTAGTCTGCGTAAGTGTAACTTAACCGCTTGATCTGAAGCTACATTAGCATGTTTCGCCAATGTTATTATTTTTTCTGCAAAGGGACGCAACGCCTTAGCTTTAGCCAGGGTTGTCGTTATTTTTCCATGGGTGAAAAAAGCGCTAGCCAAATTTGCCATAAGAGCTTTTCTGTGTTCTTTCTTTCTTCCTAATAAGTACTTATGTTTACCATGACGCATTTAAGCCTCCTATTTTACATTAATATCTGAGTGGATGATCAAGTAACCTTTCGTCAATTTTCATTCCGAGAGATAGGCCTAATTCTTCCAATTTATTCTTAATCTCATTGAGAGATTTTTTTCCGAAGTTCCTGTAGCGCAACATTTCGGCTTCGCTTTTTAGAGCCAACTCGCCAACACAGGTAATGTTTGCATTATTCAGGCAATTTGCTGCTCGAACCGATAATTCTATTTCGTTGACACTCATGTTCAAAAGTATGCGTAATTTATTTTGCTCTTCGGTCGTTTCTTTGGTCACCACATTAAACTCTATTATGTCATCAGTTATCGTGTCGAAAACATCCAAGTGTTGCTTCATTATGGCAACGGAATCTTTTAGAGCTTCATCCGGCGAAATTCTTCCATCGGTCCAAATCTCTAAAACTAGTTTATCAAAATCAGTCATGTGTCCAACCCGAGTGTCTTCAACCGAATATTTCGCCAGCTTTACTGGACTAAAAAGTGAATCAATCGGAATGATGCCAATGTCCTGGTCTTGTTTTTTATTGTCATCGGCAATGGAATAACCTCGCCCAGTTTTGACCTCTATGTTCATATGCAGCTTGCGCTTATCATTAATCGTACATATGATCTGATCGAGATTTATAACCACAACCTCTGGAGGACAAACTATGTCTGATGCTAACACAGGCCCTTCTTTGTCAACATTTATATATAGCGGTGCAGGATTAGTTGTCGTGCTTTTGAGCAGTACTTTCTTCAAATTAAGCACGATATCGATCACATCTTCCACCACGCCAGGTATGCTCTGATATTCATGCCGAACGCCATCTATTCTTATCGAAGAAATGGCAGTGCCTTCAATGGAGCTTAAGAGTATCCGCCTCAAAGAGTTACCTATACTGTGGCCGTAACCAGACTCGAATGGCTCAGCCACATACATGGAGTAGGTATCAGTGGCCGTGTCATCAATTTTGTCCAATTTTTTCGGTAATTCAAATTTTCCTAAACGCTTAATCATAAATGTAAAAAATAAAAACTATCTACTATAAAACTCAACTATTAACTGGCCATTTATTTTTTTATCTAACTCTTCCGGTGATGGATCGCGCTCAACTTTTCCATTGAGCATAGTTCTATCCTGAGATAACCATGCTGGTATCATTCTATAGGTGGAATCAATAAGACTTTGAGTCGCATATCTTTTTGATGGTGATGAATTTCTGACACCAACAGCATCTCCTGTCTTGCATATATAGCTGGCAATATCAACGCATTTTCCATTAACAGTAATATGACGATGGGATACGAATTGTCGTGCAGCTCGTCTAGTTTTGGCTAAACCTAATAGATAAACAATACTATCTAACCTCATCTCTAGCAAGCGCATGAAGCATTCACTTGTGATGCCAGGCAACCCTTTGGCCATATTGAAAAAAAGCCTAAACTGCTTTTCTGTTAATCCGTACATGAATCGCAATTTTTGTTTTTCATTCAAGCCAAGAGAGTACTCGGACATTTTACGGCGTAACCGCGGCCCATGCATACCAGGCAAATACGGTTTACGTTCAACGGCTCTACATGCAGGAAATATTTCCTGATTGAAACGCCTATTTATTCTTGCTTTAGGACCAGTATAACGAGACATAACTACTTCTTTCCATTGCACTTAATTACACGCGTCTGCGCTTCGGCGGACGACAACCATTATGAGGGACCGGCGTATTATCAAGAATATTGCCCACAACCAATCCAAGGGATTGTAATGTTCTTATGGCCGAATCTCGCCCCATGCCTGGTCCTTTAACTTTCACATCAACTTCTTTAAATCCGTGCGATATAGCAACTTTACCAGCATCCTGGGTTACAATCTGTGCCGCATAGGGAGTGGATTTCCTTGAACCTTTGAAATTGCATTTTCCGGAACTTGACCAAGATATTACATTGCCATTAATGTCCGAAAAACAAACTTTAGTATTATTGAATGTGGCTAATATGCGGCAGAGTCCTTTGGTGATATTTCTGCTATTTTTTGCGCGGCGAACCTTAACTTCACCTGCATTGCCACCAAGAATGGTCGAAATAGACTCATCTGATTTTGAGTCCACATCAACCGTTTGGTCATCCTTTTTTTCTATTTCATCGCTCATATTATAAACCTACTTTTTATTACGCACAACACCAATCGTTTTTCTCGACCCTTTTCTTGTCCTTGCATTGGTCGATGTTCTTTGGCCGCGCACCGGAAGTCCGCGGTAATGTCGCAACCCTCGATAGCACTTAATTGCTTGCAGTCGTTTAAGATTTGCGACAATCTCCCTTCGCAAATCACCTTCAATTTTCCAACCATTTTCGACGATGGCCGACGATATTTTATTAATATCTTCTTCGCTCAATTCGCCAGAACGCATATTCGGATTAAGGCCAGTTTGCTCGACGATCAAATCCGCCCTAGTCGGCCCGATGCCATATATATAGCGCAGGGCAAAGGGAAGTTTTTTATTATTGGGTATATCTATTCCTAATAAACGCGGCATAATTTTACTTTCTCATGAACCAATTCTCTACACTTTTATTTCTAAAAATCATTTTTTTACTAAAGTCAAGATCTCTGGTTCATTATTTGTGATTAAAATTGTATGTTCCCAGTGAGCAGCCACAGATCCATCGACAGTTTTTATTGTCCAACCATCATCGGCCGTAAATATATGTGGTTGACCAAGAGTGAGCATCGGCTCTATGGCGATGGTCATGCCTTCTCTCAGCATTGGACCGATGTTTGGCTTTCCATAGTTAGGGACCTGCGGTTCTTCATGCATTTCTCTACCAACGCCATGGCCAACGAGTTCTTTGACGATACCATGGCCATGTATGTCAGCGCAACATTGAATTGCATAGGAAATATCGCCAATGTGATTGCCGGAAACCGCAGCGTCTATGCCTGCTTGAAGGGCCAATTTCGTTGCATTTACTAAATCTTTGGCTTTTTTATCGACATTACCCACCAGTACAGTCTGTGTATTATCTCCAACAAATCCGTCATAAGATGTTGCAATATCGATACTTATCACGTCACCATCTTTTAAAATAATCTCATCCGATGGAATTCCATGCACAACCACGTCATTTATGGAAAAACAGGCATAACCTGGAAACTCTTTATTGCCATTTTTGTAATGATAGGTGGTGCTGATTGCCTTGTGTTTTTTCATGGATTTACAGGTTAATTCGTTGAGTTCTGCTGTCGAAATGCCAATTTTTACCTGAGAAACCACCTCATCTAAAATTTCTGCTGCAACTTGTCCAGCTTTTCTCATTTTCAGTATATCAGATTTAGTTTTTATATTTATCATGGATAACACTCCTATCCCTTTCTAAGAAAGAGTGATACGAGACCTGCAAGGAGTAATACGCCGATGGCTATCCAAAATTTTTTAGTCCTTGAAGCAAAATCAGTTACATCCCGGAATGTGCCCTGTTCTCCGCCGGATGGCAACGCTCTCGTCTTGATCTTTCCTTTCGCCCAAAATCCATCATAGTTTCTTTCTATTAAATGTACCTCCATTTGTTTCATCGTTTCCAATATGACGCCAACAGAAATCAATGTTCCGGTTCCGCCAAAAAACATGGCGATCGAGTAGGGGATACCAAAGGAGAAATACAATAGATCCGGTAGTAAAGCTATTATGGTCAAGAAGATAGCGCCTGCCAAAGTAAGCCGCGTCATCACAAAATCCAAAAATTCTGCCGTTGCTGGCCCAGGGCGAATTCCTGGAATATAGCCACTATTTCTCTTTAAATCATCGGCTACTTGGGTTGGTTTAAACATTATCGAGACCCAGAAGTAGCTGAAAGCCAATATCAATGTGCCGTATATGGTATAATATACATAGGAACCATGGGACAGAATATAGGCCAGTTTTTGGAAAAATGAAATTCCTGTGGCACCGCCGATGTAGGCAAGTACTTGCTGTGGAAACATTAGTATTGTGCTCGCGAATATTACTGGCATAACTCCAGCATAGTTAACTTTCAATGGCAAAACCGACGCTTGTCCACCAATAACTTTCCTACCAATTACTTGTTTTGCATATTGTATTGGAATTTTTCTTACGGCTTGGGTAACGGCCACCATACTGCTCACCACCATAAGGAGTAAAATCGTCATCATAACCAGCTGAGGGAATCCCAAAAGAGAGCCTTCGGTGCCAAGTGGACTGTAAAGCATTTCAAATAAACGAGATATGGCCTTTGGCAAGGAAGATAAAATACCAACGGTTATCAATATCGAGACACCATTTCCTATACCAAATTGTGTGATTCTTTCTCCGAACCATGTTAAAATCATTGTGCCAGCAGTCAAAAATATTGTTGATGTCACAAAAAACATGCCTCTATGCATCACAACTATGTCGCCATACACCTCCTTATCAAACCCGATGAATAATTTTTCAGGATAATTTGCCAGGGCGAGAACTAAAAGCATGCCCTGGATTACACAAATTAACACGGTTAAATATCTGGTGTATTGAGCTATTCTTTGACGACCGCCATGTTCTCTTTGAATCCTGGCGAGCGTAGGTGCAACAGCCGTAAGAAGTTGCAGAATTATGGATGCACTTATATATGGCATAACACCTAGCCCAAAGATCGCTCCTTTCAAAAAAGCGCCACCAGTGAACATATCGTAGAGACCGACCAATCCACCCGAAGCGCTACGTTGGGCAAGAAAAAAATCATACAAAGGTTTAGGATCTAAGCCAGGAAGCGGAATGTTAGCGCCAATTCTGGCAACAAAAACCATAGATAAAGTGAAGATTATTTTCTTCCTCAATTCTGGAATTTTGATACAATTTATAAACGCTAATAACATGTAATAGTACCCATTTAATTTTCAACACCCGTAGCAGAATTTAACCTAACCACAGTTCCTCCGAGAGCTAGAATTTTTTTCTCCGCTGCAGCAGAAAAAAAATCAACTTTTACGGTGACTTTTCTTTCAAGTTCCCCTGCTCCAAGCACTTTTACGACAGCATCTGGTTTATTTATGAGGCCATATTTGAATAATATTTCTTTATCGATCACGTCCTCAATAATCCGCGCTAGTCCTGAAATATTTACAATGGCAATATTTGTTTTGAACAGAAAATTTTTAAACCCACGCTTCGGCAGTCTTCTATAATAAGGTATTCCACAACAGCAAGGTGCTGGTGAATAACCAGATCTCGCTTTGCCCCCCTTGTGCCCTCGACCGCTGGTCCCGCCTCTTCCACTGCTATCACCACGCCCTCTTCTTCGAGTGTGATCGCTGTTCCCAATTTTAACTAAATTATGCAATTTCATAACTAACCAAAAATAAATTAACAATCGCCATCGGCATGACGTATGGCCATAACTTCTTCTCGTGTACGGAGTTGCGAAAGCGCATCCAATGTTGCCCTGACCATGGCAAATGGATTATTTGATCCCATGGATTTTGTGAGTATATCTGTCACTCCAAGAACTTCCAGCACGGCACGCACACCTCCGCCAGCTATAATCCCAGTACCAGGTGCCGCCGGACGTAGCAAAACTCTACCTCCATCTGCAACACCAACAGCTATATGCGGAACGGTTGAATTACAAATGGAATAGGATCTTATATTTTTTTTAGCTTGGTCAATGGCCTTGCGAACGGCATCTGGTGTTTCTTTTGCTTTGCCGACGCCAATGCCAACGCGACCGGCCTTATCGCCGATCACTGCCAATGCAGAAAATCCAAATCTGCGGCCACCTGTAACTACTTTCGCGCAACGGTTTATGCGTACAACCTTATCAACAAATGGAGTCTCGGAACTCTCTTTTTCTCTGCTAGCTGCGCTATTTCTTAATCTCCTTCTTCCACGAAAATCAGCACCACCTCCAGAAAAACTTCTATCGCTACTCATAATGTCCTAAAAGCTTAATCCAGATTCCCTTGCTGCATTCGCAAATGATGCAATTACCCCATGATATTTTTTTGTACTTCGGTCAAACACAACCTGTTTTATGCCATAAGATAGGACGTGTTTTCCGAATTCAATGCCAAATTCACTGGCCCCATTGACGTTTGGTTTAATTTTTTTGTCCCTCAATGGCAATGCTAGGGTGGACAGCGCAGCAATGGTCAGACCTGTATCATCATCTATGCATTGGGCATAGACATGTTTAGTGCTGAAATGAACAGATAACCTTGGCCTATCTCCGGTACCATGAATCCGCCGCCTAATCCTAAGCCTTCGCCTTTCACTGGATTTCTTTTTATCTTTGTAATTCATAAATAAAACAAACAAATATTCTAAGATGCCTTTTTTCCTTCTTTTCGCCGAACATGCTCGCCGACAATCCTAACCCCTTTTCCTTTATAAGGTTCCACCGGATAAAAATGTTTTATATCCGAAGCCACTTGCCCAACCATATGTTTATCTGGACCCTCAACCAAAATTTTTGTGTTTTCTTGAACAACAATTTTTATTCCTTCTGGTATTTTGTAACGTATTGGATGTGAATAACCTAACGATAAATCCAGCAAATTGCCTGAAACAGCTGCTTTGAAGCCAACTCCATTTATTTCAAGATTTTTTGAAAAACATTTTTGAACTCCAATTACCATCGAATTTATAATCGATCTGACGGTACCATACATGGCTGCCGAATGGGAATTATTATCTTTGCGTGACACAGAAATGATTCCATCAGAAATGCTTATTTTAACCGATTTATCGAACTTTTTGCTGAGATTTCCACAGGGACCACTAACATTAATCACATCTCCATCTAAGGTAATCGTAACGGAAGCGGGTATCTCTATGGGTAATTTTCCAATTCTACTCATAACATATTCTCCTACCAGACTTTACATAATAATTCACCACCCACATTCATCCTGATAGCATCACGATTAGACATTATGCCTTTGGAGGTGCTAAGTATGGATAATCCAAGTCCGCTTATGACCGGAGGTATGGATTTTGCGCCAAAATAAATTCTACACCCAGGTTTACTGCAACGAGTAAGTTCAACTATTGCAGGCCTATTATTGACATATTTAATAAAAATTTTCAACAATGGAAAATTTTTTTCGATATCAATTTTGGAATAATCGGCAACATAACCATTGGCTTTTAGTATAGAAGCTATGGACTCTCTCATTTTAGAGTACGAAAGAATACAAGTCTCTTTGCCAGCAGAACTTGCATTTCTTATCGCGGTTAAAAAATCTCCTACAGTATCCATCAGATTGCAAATTAAATTACCAAGATGCCTTGACCAATCCCGGAATCAGTCCAGACAAAGCAAATTCTCTCAATTTAAGCCTCGAGATGCCAAATCTACCATGAAATGCACGGGGTCTTCCGGTTATGCAGCATCTATTTCTCAATCGCACCAATGATGAATTCCTTGGAAGCCTGTTTAAGTTGTACAAGGTCTTAAAAAACATATCATCATCTACATCGGGATTGCTGAGTATTTTTTTATATTCTTTTCTCTTCGCCGCGAACTTTGCAACGAGAGCCATCCTTTTTTCATTTCTTTTTATTACTGAAATTTTCGCCATAATATTACTAGGAATTAATTTTTTTCTTAAAGGGCATGCCCAGCATCCTGAGAAGATCCCATCCTTCATCGTCGGTTTTCGCCGTTGTGACAAATGATATATCCATTCCTATGGTTTTTTTCTCGCGGTCAACACTAATTTCAGGAAATATGGTATGATCGGTTACCCCAATGGTATAATTCCCGCGGCCATCCATTTTGTTTGAAACACCACGAAAATCTCTGACGATAGGAAGCGCGATACATGTAAATCTCAAGAAAAAATCGTACATGGCATCACCACGCAACGTAACTTTTATGCCATTTGGTACGCCCTTTCTAAGTTTGAAATTAGAAATACTTTTCTTAGCAGCAACCACCACAGGTTTTTGGCAGGTTATCAATCCTATATCTCTCGTAAGATCTTCAATGTAAGACTTATCGCAGCTTGAGTTTATTGCAGAATTTACGACAATTTTTTCAAGCTTTGGCACATCATGACGATTGCGATATCCGCGAACCTTCTCAAGCTCAGGAGCAATCGATTTAAGATACAAATCCTTTAATGCAGATCTAACTTTCATAACCATAACTATTATAGCACAACAACATAGAAATTAACCTTACGAAGCGTCTTTTGCTCTCTTTGAATCGTATTTCGAGGCCAACATAACATTGGAATAATGAATCGATGACTCGATTTTAATTTCACCACCCTCTGGATTGGACTGGCTCTTTTTTATGAATTGTCTTCGCAATGCAACTCCTTCCACTACAACACGACATGAATTTCGCAAAACACTAATTATTCGACCACGTTTGCCTTTATTAGTGCCCGAAATAACAACCACATCATCACCTTTTTTTATTGAATATTTCATATTACCTCCGGAGACAGCGACACTATTTTCATGAAATTTTTTTGTCTTAATTCTCGAGCCACTGGCCCAAAAATTCTAGTTCCAGACGGATTGTTTTTGTCATCTATTATCACGCAGGCATTGCTATCGAAGCGCAAATAGCTGCCATCTTCACGTCTTATCGGATAGGCTGTTCTAACTATAACTGCCTTAGCCACAGTACCTTTCTTCACGGATGCTTCCGGTATACTATCTTTTATGGCGACCACAATGACATCGCCAACCGAAGCAGTCCTTTTGTTCTGTCCGAGGCGTCGAATCATCATTGCCTTTTTGGCTCCGGTATTATCCGCTACATCTAATATGCTCTGTTGCTGTAACATATAAATCTCCTCTTATATTTATTACAAAACTGGTGCCTTTTTTACCGTGTTGACAAATCGCCAACGCTTCAATTTGCTTAATGGTCGCGTCTCTACTATTTCAACTTCATCGCCCAAAGAGCATTCATTGTTTTGATCATGGACATATACAAGTGTCCTTCGCCTAACTTCTTTTTTATAAAGAATATGTGGAATTTTATAGGAATAGGAAACTTTGATGGTTTTGTCACCACAACGTCCGATCACAACCCCGACCAATCTCTTTCTTGCATTTTTTCTACTATTATTACCGCTCTCCGACATATTACAATCCTAACATGTTAGTGTTTGACAAAACTTGCAAGCCTTTTGTCTCAAAAAAGTTTCAATTTTTGCAATTTCTTTTCTTGTTTTGGTGATAGAAGCAGAATTTTCCAACTGAGCCGATGATTTTTTCAATCGCAGCTGGAACAGTTCTTCATGCATTTTTTCCAATTTTTTCCTGAGATCAATAATAGAAAGCTCACTATAATCAATTTTATCAGTCATTTATATTCCTCCAAACTTTCACGACTAATGAATCTACAATGGATCGGCAATTTGCAATCAGCCAACCTAAGTGCTTCACGTGCTAATGTTAATGAAACGCCAGCCAATTCAAATAATATTACTCCTGGTTTTACCGCGGATGCCCAATATTCAACAGGACCTTTTCCTTTGCCCATGCGTGTTTCGGCTGGCTTTTTAGTTATTGGTTTATGTGGAAAAACTCTGACCCATAATTTGCCTTTTCTTTTTAAATGCCGAGATATGGAAACCCTCGCTGCTTCTATCTGAGACGCAGTCATACTGCATCGTTCGAGTGCTTGAATTCCAAAATCGCCAAAGGCCAAAGAATCGCCACCTTTGGTTTTCCCACGGTTTCTCCCTTTTTGTACCTTTCTATATTTGGTTCTTGCTGGTGATAATTTGCTCATTTTCTACAATTTTTATACCTTTAATTCGTCATTACGACAAATCCAACATTTAATTCCAACCTTACCATAAACTGTTCCGGCTTCGGAAAAACCGTAGTCTATATTTTCCTTAAGAGTATGCAATGGAACACGTCCGGCTCTCTGAGATTCGGTTCTAGCTATTTCAGCGCCGCCCAAACGTCCGGCACATTGAAGCCTAATTCCATCAGCTCCCAAGCCAATGGCAGTCTGAACTGCTTTTTTCATTGCCCTCCGAAATGATACGCGACGCTCCAATTGAATTGCGATATTCTCTGCCACTAATTGAGCCACCAGGTCAGGTCTTTTAATTTCTTGAATATCAACGATTGCTTCCCGGCCGGTCAATGTTTTCAAATCATCACACAATTTATCGAGCTCCTGGCCCTTTCGACCTATCACAAGGCCTGGCCGTGATGTAAATATTTTGACCCGTGCGCGATTTCCTGCCCGTTCTATGGATATCTGAGAACAAGCTGCCGGCCCTAACTTCTCCTTAAGAAATGATCTTATTTTAAAATCTTCATGTAATAGCTTTGGAAAATCTTTTTTGGTCGCATACCAATGCGAACCCCAATTTCTCCTAACTAATAAACGCAAACCAACTGGATTAACCTTTTGTCCCATAGCTACTTAATAAATTACTTGTTATCCCTTTTCATTTCAAATTATCAGTAAGAATCACTTTTATGTGGCTGGTTCGTTTTCTTATTGGATGAGCCGATCCTCTGGCCGCAGGAATGGATCTGTGAAGCGAAAACCCTTGTTCTGCAATGGCATCTTTGACATAGAGCGAAGCTGAACCTACATTTTTGCATTCAGCATTTGCCATGGCACTGGCCAAAGTTTTCGCCAATAAATAAGCAGATTTTTTGTTTATAAGTTTCAGCAGTTGCAAAGCTTTTTCCGCGGGCATGCCTACTACAGAACGGGCAACTGTATGCACCTTCTTCGGCGACATTCTTGCATATTTTATTACAGATCTTATTTCCATATCAAAAAAATAACTAACTATTTCTGAGTGTGAGGGTTGTGTGTTTTAAATGTGCGAGTAGGGGAGAATTCACCGAGTTTGTGACCTACCATATTTTCTGTTATGTGAACATCAACGAAAATTTTACCATTGTGAACTTGAAAATTTAAACCAACAAAATCGGGTGTAATAGTGGACCGTCGAGACCAAGTTTTTATCGGTTTCCTACTATCCGAACTGGCCGCAATATCCACTCGATCCAATAGCCCAGGGTCGACAAAAAATCCTTTTTTAGAAGAACGTGCCATACAATTAACCTTTTTTCACCTTTCTACCATTTCGCCTAACTATAATCATAGCATTGGTTGGTTTTGATTTTTTCCTGGTGGGCAATCCCTTAGCCAATTGTGCCCAGGGAGAAGTTGGATGTCTTCCGCCGGATGAACGACCTTCGCCACCACCCATTGGATGATCCACTGGATTCATTGCAACACCACGAACTCTTGGTCTACGTCCGAGCCAACGATTTCTGCCAGCTTTCCCAAGAGATTGCTTAAAGTGTTCGCCATTACCAACTTCGCCTATGGTCGCACGACATTTAGGATTCAATAATCTTATTTCACCGCTGGGCATTTTGACCGTTGCAAACTTACCGTCCATGGCAACCAATGTGGCCCGAGTACCGGCGCTACGAGCTAAAACCGCCCCACAGCCAGGATGTAATTCAATACAATGGATAGGAATGCCAAGCGGCATCATATTCAACGGCAACGACATACCAACACTGAAATTATCCGTTGAAGAATTTAAGCTGATCACCTTCGTGCCAATTCCAGTGTCACGAGGGCACGGAATGTAGCGTTTTTCTCCATCGCCATAAATCACCAATGCAACATCGGCTGACCTATTGGGATCATATTCAATCCTGGAAATGGTTCCAGATACATCGAGTTTATCTCTTTTAAAATCAATGACTCTATAGAGTTTTTTATGCCCGCCGCCTCGCCTGCGCGATGTTATTCTGCCATAACAATTTCTGCCACTGCTGCGAATTTTACTGACAATAAGTCTACGCTCAGGTCTATTTTTATGCAACTGGCGTCTACTCAGGTGCAAAAATCTTTGACCTGGCGTCCTTGGATTATGTTGAATAATGCTCATCTACTAAAAATTTTAAAATCAAACAACCTCTATTTTCTGTTCTTTTTTAATGCCGACTATCGCAAGCTTTTTGCAACTCGTTCTGCCATAGCACCCGCGTCGCGATCTATCTCTTTTCAATTTTCCACGCCTAATAATCGTATTGATGCTAACAACATCCACCCCAAAGGCTTTTTCAATGGCATGCTTAATAGACATCTTGTTTGCGCCTCGATGAACCTCAAATGCATATTGATTTAACATAGATGATAGACCTGTAAACTTTTCTGTACAGTAGATACGAGTCAAAATTTTGTCAATAAAAATCATAATTATTTATATTCCTGCTCTGTTTATTAAAACCTCAAAAGCTGCCTCTGAAACTAAATAGTGATCATAACGTACTAAATCCAAGGCGTTTACATAAGCTGCAGTCATCCTATATATTCTGGTGCAATTTCGTGAAGCTAAAATAAATTCCTTAGAAAATTCTGTATCTATGACGAGAATTTTATCATCATTTGGTGGATAAATTTTGTTTATAAATTCTATCAGTGCTCTAGATTTTGCATTTATTTGCGGAAATGCCTCTATGGCAGACAGTTCTGATGATAATACTCCATCGTATATGGTGCGACCCAGAGCCAATCTTTTCACTTTTTTGTTTATTTTTTTGTAATAACTGCGCGGATGTGGCCCAAAAACAATACCACCGCCGCTCCATAGAGGACTTCTAATCGACCCATGCCTAGCGTTGCCGGTGCCTTTCTGTCTATAAGGTTTTTTGCCACTGCCACTTACGGTTGAATGTGTCTTGGTTGAAGCATTGCCCTGCCTTTTATTAGAAAGAAAAACATCCAGAACAAATTTCACAGCATTGATGCCACGATCACCATCAAATGCCGTCAACTCAGCTATTTCCTTTTCGTTAGACAACTCTCCTGAAGAATTATAAATCCTTAATTTCATATCAGCAATCCTCTCAATCTTTTTTGCCACATTTCGCTTTTTGTGACTTGCGTATGGCAACTAAACAATCATTGGCACCGGGGACGCCACCTTTCACTAAAATAATACCACGATCCTGTTTTAAATCAACGATTTCGAGATTTTGAATCGTTATCCTATCGCAACCGGCATGACCGGGCATCTTTCGGCCTTTATATACATGTCCAGGCCATTGCCGTTGTCCATAGGATCCACCTCGTCTATGAAACATCGAACCATGCGACGCTGGTCCACCAGAAAAACCATATCGCTTCATAACTCCTTGAAATCCACGGCCTTTTGATGTTCCTATCACATCAACTTTTTCACCTTTGGAAAAAATTGACATATCTATGATATCTCCAATTTGATAAGCCGAATCGCCATTCGTTCTGAATTCACAAATAACACTACCGACGCTTAAATTATTTTTAGAAAAATGTCCGAGCAATGGTTTTGTGATATTCGATTGTTTTTTTTGCTCAAAAGCTATCTGAATGGCAGAATATCCATCCCTTATCTCGGTTTTTATCTGACTTACATAACATGGTCCGGCCTGAATAACCGTTACAGGAATAAGCTTCCCAGATTCGATGAATACCTGGGTCATTCCGATCTTTCTACCTAAAATTAATGTTTTATCCTTCATTTTTCTAAGAGGTAAGCGACAATTTACGCTAGGTTATTGCACTTCTTTTAACGAATGATCAATTGTCAAGAAAATAAAAAATTTTAAAAATCCCATATTATGCTTTAATACTTATCTCAACCCCTGCAGGTAAATTCAATTTTTTTAACGAATCTATAGTATTGCTTGTCGGTTCATGAATCTCGATCATCCTATCATGCGTACATAATTCATATTGATCCATTGATTTTTTGTCTTTATGGGGAGATCTATTAACCGTAAAGCGTTCTTTTCGCGTAGGTAATGGAACGGGGCCCACCACCCTTGCACCGGAACGTTTAGCAGTGTCAACAATTTCTGCCGATGACAAATCAACCAATCTATAATCAAAACTTTTCAATTTTATCCTAATTCTATGAGCCATAAAACTACCCTAAGCACGTGCGACGGCACGTATGGAATTTTCAACTATTTGCTGGAGCGAATTCGCAGGAACTTGCTCAAAATGCGACGGTGTCATGGAATAACTTGCACGCCCTTTGGTTAATGAACGAATATCTGTCGCATATCCGAACATGGTTTCAAGGGGAACAAAAGCGATCACACTAGCAAAAGCCCCCCTCGTTTCCATACTTTGAATTTGCCCACGACGCCTATTTATATCACCCATTATATCTCCTTGATATTCATCTGGTGTAGATATTTCGACCTTCATTATTGGTTCAAGCAATATGGGTGATGCCTTTTTCATCGCCTCTTTAAAGGCAAAAATGCCGGCCATCCTAAACGCCATTTCCGAAGAATCAACTTCATGAAAACTTCCATCAATTATTCTTACCTTAAAATCTATCACTTGGTATCCAGCCACCACACCATTCTTCGATCCTTCAATTATGCCATCCTGAGTCGGCTTTATATATTCCTTTGGAATAGCACCACCAACTATTTCATTGATAATTTCAATGCCTTCGCCTCGAGAAGTAGGTTCAATCTTAACAATTGCATGGCCATATTGACCGCGCCCGCCGGACTGTCTTATAAATTTACCTTCGCCGGTGGCTTCTGCTGAAATGGTTTCTTTATAGGCAATTTGCGGTCGACCAGAGGTCACATTGACGCCAAATTCCCGAAACAATCTGTCGCATATTATTTCGAGATGTAACTCACCCATGCCGGCTATTATCATCTGCCCTGTTTCGGTATTTGTAGAAACCTTAAACGTTGGATCTTCCTCAGCTAAATTTTGCAGTGCTGTGGACAATTTTTCCCTATCATCTTTTGCCTTCGGTTCGATGGACATACTTATCACTGGCTCGGGAAATGTGGGCGGTTCTAAAATTACTTCCGCATCCCGTGTACACAAAGTGTCGCCGGTGACAATGCCCTTGATGCCTATGAGAGCGCAAATATCGCCAGAATAGGCCACACTTATATCTTCGCGAGAATCAGCTTTCATGATCATTAACCTGCTGACCCTTTCGGTTTTGCCAGTGCGCGGATTGTAAACACTATCTCCTTTTTTAAGCTGACCGGCATATACTCTACAAAAAATAAGCTTTCCCACGTAGGGATCCGACATCAATTTGAAAGCCAATACCGCTGGATTTGCGCTATCATCGGGAGCAATTCCAATTTCAGAACCATCATCATTAAATGCCTTCATTGGTGGCAAATCCAATGGAGATGGCAAATATTCCACCACGGCATCGAGCAAAAACTGAACCCCTTTTTTCTTAAATGAACTGCCCGGTATAACTCCTATAAAATCCATCGATAGAGTAGCTTTTCTTATGGCAATGCGTATTTCATCGATTGATAACTCTTTGCCTTCTAAGTATTTTTCTGCAATTGTGTCATCGTAATCAGCTATGGCTTCGATTAATGCCTCTCTATGTTTTTTTGCTTCATTTAGATATTCGGCCGGTATTTCAATCGTATCATACTTAGTCCCAAGCTCATCGGATTCATCGTATACATAGGCCTTCATTTTTACCAAATCGATGAGGCCACGAAAATTTTCTTCTTGACCAAAATTCAAATATAGCGGATGGGCATTGCCACCAAGTTTGGTTCTTATATCTTCAACAGCACCGAGAAAATCTGCGCCGGTACGATCCATTTTATTTATGAACGCTATTCTTGGGACATTATACTTATCCATTTGCCTCCAAACGGTTTCCGATTGTGGTTGAACGCCGGCCACGGCACAAAATACAGCCACAGCTCCATCTAGTACCCGCAACGACCTTTCCACTTCGGCCGTAAAATCTACGTGACCAGGTGTATCGATAATATTTATTTGATGCTTTATTCCAGAAAAATTACCTTCATTTGTTTTCCATGAACAACTTATGGCAGCGGAAGTTATGGTTATTCCTCGTTCTCTTTCTTGTTCCATCCAATCGGTAACCGCGGTACCATCGTGAACTTCTCCCATTTTATGGACCACCCCGGTGTAATATAATATCCTTTCGGTGGTGGTGGTTTTTCCGGCATCTATATGAGCGGCTATGCCAATATTTCTAGTATATTCCAGCGGCGTGCTACGATCTGGAGAGTTTACCGACGAAATCTTTTTACGATCTGAAGGATTTATTGACGAAATCTTTTTAATGGCCATAATGAAAATATACAAATTTACCAGACTAGATGCGCAAAAGCCCGATTTGCTTGAGCCATTTTGTGCATTTCTGTCTTTTTTTTGACCACCGCGCCGATATTATTATAGGCATCAACTATTTCCTGGCCAAGAGCGTTGCGCATGCATTGGCCTTTTCTGCCATTCGCCATTTTGACCATCCATCTAAATACAAGACTTTGCTGCCGCACATAAGGTACTTCCATGGGAACTTGATAGGTGGCGCCGCCTATTCGACGACTCTTTACCTCAAGCTTTGGCCTAGCATTTTCAATGGCTCCCATCAGTAATTCTATGGGATCACCTTTGCTAAGTTGTTCACTGGCATACTCTATTGCCCCGTATACTATGGAGCAGGCAAGAGATTTCTTGCCACGCTCCATTACTATATTAACCAACTGACCTACCAATTGGCTATTAAACCTAGGATCCTTCGCTATTTCTCGCTTCTCTGCTCTTCTGCGCCTTGACATACCTACCTCCGCATCTCCGTTGATTACTTTTTATTAGCCTTTGGTCTTTTGACTCCATATTTGGATCTGCTGCGACGACGTTTTTCAACTCCCGTACAATCAAGTGCTCCACGAACCACGTGATACCTAACTCCAGGTAGATCTTTTACCCTTCCTCCGCGAACTAGAACGACGCTATGCTCTTGCAAACTATGTCCTTCATCAGGAATATAGGCAACTATCTCCATTTTGTTAGTTAATCGAACCTTAGTAACCTTACGAATGGCCGAATTTGGTTTTTTTGGTGTGCGCGTCATAACCTGTATACAAACACCACGCCGAAACGGATTACTCCTCAGCGCCGGAGCTTTTGATTTTACTAAACTACTAACCCTTGGGTTATTTATTAACTGATTAATTGTAGGCATCGAAACACTAATTTATTATTGTTATTAAACGAATCCGAGTAGAGGTAGAATTAAAAAACTGTGTGAATGCAAGCATTTATTTATAAAATTACACAATTTATATATATCACACATGAGTTGCGGTTAAATTTTCAATAACTTCTGGAACGAAATTATTGCCTTTAACTTCCTGTTTTTTATCATCTAAGTATATTATTTTCAGCTTTCTATATTTCGGCAATCCGGTACCAGCTGGTATCAAATGGCCCATTATAACATTTTCTTTAAATCCTTTCAATTCATCGACCTTGCACATGGTGGCTGCATCGGTCAAAACCCTCGTGGTTTCCTGAAATGAGGCTGCCGATATGAAGCTTTCTGTTTCCAACGAAGCCTTTGTCACTCCTAACAACACCGGATCTGCTTCAGCTGGTTTGCCTCCGGCTTCAATTATCTCATTATTCCGTTCCATAAACTCATCTTTATCAATCTGTTCGCCCCAGAAGAAATCTGAATCGCCAGGATCTGTGACCCGAACCTTTCGCAACATCCTTGCAACAATGAGTTCAATATGCTTGTCATTGATTGTAACGCCTTGTAACCTATAGACTTTTTGAATTTCAGCGATGAGATATTCCTGGACGCTGGAAACACCGAGAATCTCTAAAACTTCATGAGGGTCGGCAGATCCATCGGTTAAATGTTGGCCTCTACTGACAAAATCTCCTTCATGGACAACAATTTGTGTGCTATGAGGGATTAAATGTTCTTCCCTTCGGCCAGTTTCAGAATCAGTGATCCAAATCCTCTTTTTATTTCTAACAGTGCCGCCAAATGATACAACACCATCAATTTTTGCCATTTCAGCAGCTTCTTTGGGTCTTCGCGCTTCAAATAGTTCTGCCACACGGGGTAATCCACCTGTGATATCATGCGTTTTTGAAGCAGATCTTGGAGTCTTGGCAAGCAAGGCACCAGCTGAAATCATATTTTCATCATCCACAATGACCTGAGCACCGGTCGGAATTGCATAGGATGCAACTACTTTGGACTCATCACCATCGGATTCTTCCAAAATATCTATGATAGGATTCAGATCTTCTTTGTGTTCAACGACAATCGTTGTGATTTTATCACTGGCTTCGTCTATGTCTCTACGTATTGTAACTCCTTGAATCATATCGCGAAATCGAATTCGTCCAGAACATTCAGACATAATTGGCACATTATGTGGGTCCCATATGGCCAGCAATTGACCCTTTTCCACAGCGGCCTCATTGTCCGCAGTCAAAACGGCGCCGTGCACCAGACTATATCTATCGATTTCATTACCGTCCTTCGTATACAGGGCCAGATAGCCAGATTTATTTAGAACAATATTCGCACCGTCGGCAGTTTTCACAAGTCGAGTGTCTATGTATTTTATTATGCCATCTTCACAAGCTCGCAGTTCTGGAGTTTTAAGCATCTGACTAGCAACGCCTCCGATATGGAATGTACGCATCGTAAGCTGGGTGCCAGGCTCGCCTATGGATTGAGCTGCAATTATGCCCACCGCCGAGCCGCATTCCACCATGCTATTCGTAGCCGGATCGATGCCATAGGAAAGTGCAGAAATACCATTTCTTCGCATACTGGTGAGCGGCGACAAAATTTTAACCCTTTCTATACCACAATCATCAATTTTTTTCGCGATGTCTGTAGTGATCAAGCCAGCTGCATAAATTATCACCTCATCTGGTTTGAATGGATTATGAATATCGTCGGCCGCACATCGTCCAACTATACGCTCTTTCAGGCTAACCACTTCATTTTCACCGTCCATGATCGCCTGTTTCCATACGCCATTGCGCACTTCATCGTCATAGCAACTCACTATGCAATCCATCGAAACGTCGCATAATTTACGAGTCAAATAGCCTGCGTCGGCGGTTTTCAATGCCACATCTGCTAAGCCTTTACGCGCGCCATGGGTCGAGATAAAATATTCCAACACCGAAAGTCCTTCTCTAAATGAAGAAAGAATTGGCTGTTCAATTATTTCGCCGGATGGTTTGGCCATCAATCCGCGCATGCCGCATAACTGCCTGACCTGCTGCCTATTACCTCTTGCTCCGGAGTCCATCATCAAGTAGACAGGGTTTATAAAATCTCTGCCATCATTTTTTTGTAGACTTTTGAAGACATTATTGGAAATTTCATCGGTGGTATTGGTCCAAATGTCCACAATTTTATTATACCTTTCCCCGGAAGTTATTATGCCTTTTTTGAACTGATTATCAACCTCTGCGACCTTTTCTCTAGCCTTCGAGATGTCCGATGTCTTATTATTCGGAATTATCATATCCGTAACGCCGATGGATAGGCCGGCTTGCATCGCGCTGGAAAATCCTAGATTTTTTAATCGATCTAACATGGCTATGGCTTCTTTCTGGCCTGCCACTTTGTAAGTCGCTGCTATTAAATCACCTAGCAATCCTTTTCCCACGGATTCGTTGGCAAATCCAAGGCTTTTCGGAAAAATGCTATTAAATATTACCCTGCCTACGGTGGTTTCGATTATCTTTTTCTTTGGATCGCCATGCCTGGTGGCGCGATCGTAATCCGGATTTGGAATATGTACCCAATCGTGGACGGTCAGATAGCCATCTGCCTTAGCCATAAGGACTTCCTCATAGCAACTAAACAGTGGAATTCTCTTAGATTTTTCAGTTTTTTTAGGTTCATAGGTAAGATAATATACGCCCAGTATTATATCTTGGGACGGCGTCAATATGGGCTTGCCGCTGGATGGTGAAAACATGTTATTTGTGGCCATCATGAGCAACTTACATTCCATGACGGCTTCTATGGATAGAGGCACATGCACCGCCATTTGATCTCCGTCAAAATCAGCATTGAATGGAATGCATACCAATGGGTGTAACCTAATTGCTTCGCCTTCAATCAGTATTGGTTCAAATGCCTGGATCGACAATCGATGCAAAGTAGGGGCTCGATTCAATAATATGGGATGACCTCGGGTTACTTCTTCCAAAATATCCCATACCTCTGGCGATTGTTTCTCTATCATTTTCCTCGCGCTTCGTACAGTATGAACAAATCCAAAGTCCTTTAACCGCCTGATTATAAATGGTTCAAATAATACAAGTGCCATTTTCTTCGGTAGACCACATTGATGCAGTTTTAATTCTGGGCCGATGACAATGACCGAACGTCCGCTGTAATCAACACGTTTTCCAAGTAGGTTTTGCCTAAATCGACCTTGTTTCCCTTTAAGCATGTCACTCAATGACTTAAGTGGACGATTGCCTGATCCAAGAACTGCTTTACCATGCCGGCCATTGTCAAAAAGGGCATCCACGGCTTCTTGGAGCATGCGCATTTCATTATGTACAATCACGTCCGGTGTTTTCAATTGCAGTAAGCTCTTCAGCCGGTTATTTCTATTAATCACGCGTCGATACAGATCGTTAAGATCGCTGGTGGCAAATCGACCGCCATCCAAGGGAACCAATGGCCTGAGATCCGGTGGCAATATGGGTAGAGCTTCCAGAATCATCCACTCTGGTCGAGAGCCGGATTTTGAAAATCCAGATATGAGTTTTAGTCGCTTGGCTAGCTTTTTTTTCAATTGCTTAGAGTTCGTGTTGTACATGTCCTCCTGGATGTTACAAATCATATCGTCCAGATCCATCACCGATAAAATTTCTCTCAGGGCGATGGCACCCATCTTTGCAGTGAATGCATCGTCACTATATTCGGAACATAACTCGTTGTATTCCTGTTCACTTATGAGTTGTTTCTTTTTTAGCGGTGTTGTGCCGGGATCGATGACCATGTAGCTTTCATAATATATGACCTTTTCCAGTTCTCGAACCGTCATGTCTAGAAATAGGCTAAGTCTACTGGGTAGACTTTTCAAAAACCATATGTGAGCGACCGGAATTGCCAGCTCCACGTGCCCCATTCGTTCGCGCCTTGTCCTGGAAACAGTTACTTCCACGCCGCAGCGATCGCAGATGGTGCCTTTATATTTTATTCTTTTATATTTACCGCAGGCACATTCGTAATCACGAGTTGGGCCGAATATTCTTTGGCAAAACAAACCGCCAGGTTCTGGTTTGAATGTTCTGTAATTTATTGTCTCAGGGTTTTTTACCTCACCGCGTGACCAGGAACGAATGGCATCCGGCGAAGCGATAGAAATGGCAACACTATCGAAGTTATCGTCACCTTCGAACCCTAAAAACTCTCTTACCTCTTGATTGCTCATTATGAATTATAATATATATTAATCAACAAAACTGTCTTCGTTTTCGAGTCTTACATCCAGGCATAGACTTTGAATTTCCTTCATAAGTACATTAAATGACTGAGGCATACCGGCTTGCAGTGAATTATCACCTTTAACCAGTGACTCATAGGTTTTGGTCCTACCTTGGACATCATCGGATTTGACCGTTAAAAGTTCTTGCAATGTATAGGCTGCACCGTAGGCTTCCAGTGCCCAGACTTCCATTTCACCAAATCTCTGACCGCCATATTGGGCTTTGCCGCCAAGCGGTTGTTGGGTTATCAGACTGTATGGTCCCACGGCTCTGGCATGTATCTTGTTGGACACGAGGTGGTTCAATTTCATCATATATATGTATCCTACCACCACGTCTTGATCGAAGATTTCACCGGTTAGTCCGTCGAAAAGACGGGATTTACCGGTTTCGGGGAGATCTGCTTTTTTAAGAAACTCTCGAATTTTCAATTCCGGCATTCCATCAAATATGGGAGTTGCTGCTTTTAGGCCGAGCTTTTGGCAAGCCCAACCGAGATGAGTTTCTAAGACCTGACCGACATTCATTCGGCTTGGGACGCCCAGCGGATTTAGGATGATATCCACCGGTGTGCCATCGGGCAAAAATGGCATATCTTCTTGCCGCACAATGTTGGAAACAACACCTTTATTTCCGTGACGCCCAGCCATTTTATCGCCCACCTGAATCTTTCGTTTAGTGGCTATGTAGACCTTCACATTCTTTATAATGCCGCTGTCATCTATGTCACCGGATTCGATGGATTCTATTTTTTTAACCCTTTCTTGCTCAAGTTCTTCGAATCTACCTTTGTAATTTTCAACTATTTCCATGATTCGGTTTTTAACCGGCGAAGCGGCGATTTCCACCGAGTCGAAACAGGAAGCTAATTTGCGAAGCAGAGTTTTGGTTATTTTTCTATTTGCTGGTATAATTATTTCGCCATTTAAACCATTTATGACATCAAGCGGAATTTTTTCGCCGAGCAAAATACTGGATAGCGCTTCGGTCAGATCATCCTTCAATTTGTCGGATTGACTACGAAATTCCTCATTGACTTTCTTTGTTCTACGTCGCAAATCAGCCGTCGAAATATCTTCTTTTTCTCGATCAATGTGTCCGGATACCTTCACATCCATGACTATGCCAGAACATCCCGGTGGTACAGTAAGCGACGAATCTCGGACATCGTCGGCTTTTTCGCCGAAAATCGCTCGGAGTAATTTTTCTTCGGGGATCAAATCGGTTTCACTTTTGGGAGTTATTTTACCCACAAGTATATCTCCAGGTTTTACTTCTGCACCAATTTTTATTACACCGTCTCTGCCAAGATTTTTCAATGCCTCTTCGCTGACATTGGGAATATCTTTCGTTATTTCTTCGGCACCAAGTTTTGTGTCTCGGGCCACCACTTCGAATTCCTCTATGTGAATAGATGTGAACACATCGTCTTTTATCAGCCTGTCGCTCAATATAATAGCATCCTGGAAGTTGTAACCGTTCCAGGGCATGAATGCTACCAAGACATTTCGACCCAGTGCGAGTTCGCCATTGTCAGTGGCTGCGCCGTCGGCTAAAACATCTCCGGCACAGACGCTTTGACCCCTTTGGACCTCTGGTCTTTGATTAAAGCAGGTGGCGGCATTGGATCGTACAAATTTTCGCAAATTATATACCGATAAGTCCTTGTTCGCTATAGCCTTAGAGTCAATTCTTTTGGGAAGCTTACCATCTTTGGTGACTATTATGCGAGATGAATCGACCGAGGTTACGATTCCGTCAAATTTTGCAATTACCACATTTTTCGAATCGACTGCCACTCTTTTTTCTATGCCGGTACCGACGAAAGGCGCTTCCGGAGCGATTAATGGCACTCCTTGACGTTGCATGTTCGAGCCCATCAACGCTCGGGCTGGATCGTCGTGTTCGATAAAAGGGATTAATCCGGCGGCGACCGATAGAACCTGTTTTGGCGAAACATCCATGAAATTTACCTCTCGAGGATCCACTTCCAGAAATGCATCTCCCTTTCTGACTTGTACTTTGCCCACAAGATATCCATTTCCATCCACTTCAGAATTTGCCTGGGCGATGACTGCATCTTCCTCTTCGGAGGCATCCATGTACATCACTTCGTCTGTAACCTTGCCTTTTTTGACCACGCGATAGGGCGTTTCGATGAAACCAAACTCATTGATTTTGGCATAGATACTGAGCGAATTTATCAATCCAATGTTTGGACCTTCCGGTGTTTCTATGGGGCAAATTCTGCCGTAGTGAGAAGTATGCACATCCCGAACGTCAAGACCAGCTCTGTCACGGCTCAATCCTCCTGGCCCTAAAGCAGATAATCTGCGTTTGTGAGCCAGCTCAGCCAGTGGATTAATTTGATCCATAAATTGAGATAACTGACTGCGGGCGAAGAAGTCGCGAATCACGCTCATGAATATTTTTGGATTGACTAATTTTTGCGGAACAATGGCATCGACACTGTTATCAAATAATGCAATTCGTTCTTTTACAAGACGTTCCATTCTTGATAAGCCTATTCTACATTGATTCATGAGAAGCTCGCCCACATTGCGAATTCTTCTATTGCCGAGGTGGTCTATGTCGTCGATGGAATGCTCTCCTTTTTTTAGTCGACATAGCCTTTTGGTTGCTTCCACAATGTCATTGGCGTCCAGAAGCCTGTCCTCTAAATTCCTGCGCATCTTGAGCTTCTGGTTCAATTTTTTTCTACCAACCCGACCCAAATCATAGCGTTTGCGATCTCCAAATAGCCGCAACATCATTGCCTTGGCATTGGTGGTGGTGGCTGGTTCGCCGGGTCGAAGTTTTCGATACATTTCTCTCAGCGCTTCGTCTGTATTTTTTGTGGTATCTTTCTTTAGACTGCGCACGATCATACCGTCATCTAAGCTCGCATCCACCACAGAGATATGTGCAATGCCGGCATTTTTAAATGTGTCTATAATGGTTTTCGAAAGCTGTTCATGTTCCCTGGCTAATACAATTCCATCTTTTGTGTCGATAATATCTTCTACCAGAACGTAATCCGAAATGTTGTCGCATTGATCAAAAAATTCTAATGGTTTTTCTTCTAAATTATAAAATAATTTGAGTATTTCTATGTCAGATCCATGACCAAATGCACGTAACAGTGTGGTAACCAAGAACTTCCTTCGACGTCTTCGGCGATCCAAATAAACATACAGTAAATCGCTTTGGTCGAATTGAACTTCTATCCAAGTGCCGCGATCTGGAATTACTCGGAAGGAGTACAAAATTTTTCCACTGGTATGTCGAGTTCCTTCGTAGCATATGCCTGGAGATCTATGTAGTTGACTGACAACGACGCGCTCAGCACCATTTATCACAAAAGAACCACGTTCTCCCATTATTGGTAATTCTCCAAAATATATCTCCTCTTCTTTTATTTCGTTACCTTCTCGTAATCTAAGTGTCACATACAGAGAGGTCGAATAGGTAATGCCCTCACGCACGCAGTAATCTTCATGATGCCGCGGTTCACAAATTCTATAGGAAACATATTCAAGGCTGCAACGCCCATCATAGCTTCCTATGGGAAAAAATTCGCGAAGGACGCTTTCTAGCCCAACATCCATGCGATTGCTAATGGGCACATTTTTTTGAAGAAATTCGTCAAAAGAATTTACCTGAATTTCTATGAAATTTGGCGGAGCTATTACCTCTTTAAGTCGCCCGAAATCAACACGTTCTGACATAAGTTAAACACATAAATATCACACAAAAGCATGATTTTAAATAAATTGTTTGTAAAAATAAAAACAGTTGCTCAAGCCACCATGGCGATGGCTTGCGAAACAGTGAATCACTAAAATTCCAACGAGACACTGCTGTGAAAGATATTATTTCAGTTCTACCTTAGCCCCAGCATCTTCTAATTTCTTTTTTATATCTTCGGCTTCGGTTTTCGATATTCCTTCTTTCAACAACTTTGGCGCTCCCTCTACCAAATCCTTTGCTTCTTTAAGGCCGAGGCCAGTGACTGCTCGAACCTCTTTTATCACGCCGATTTTGTTTGTGCCGGCAGAGATCAAATTGACACTGAATTCAGTTTTTTCTTCGGCCACTTCAGCACTGGCTGCTGCTGGAGTAGCTGCCGAGATTGCCACAGGTGCAGAAGCACTTACGCCCCACTTGGCTTCTAAATCTTTAACCAACCCAGAAATTTCCAAAACGGACTGGGCACTTAACCATTCTACAACTTGTTCTTTTGTAATATTTGACATCTTTTTTCCTCCTAAAGCATCCTTAGCGACAAATGCCATTTAAGGGAATATCCCCCTAAGGATACAGTTAAAATTTATACTCCCTGCTTCACTTTTGCATGTAACACATTGACAACACCTTGGGGAATCGCGTTTAAAATTCTTACCAAACCGCTGGCTGGTTCATTTAGAAGCGAAAGCAATTTTGCCTGCAACACTTCTAAACTCGGCAGCTCAGCCATGGCATTTATCTCATTTGGTGACAATTTGTTAGATTTAAGTATACCTCCCTTAAACCACATTCTATTTTCATTGTCTTTGGAAAATTTTGCCAAGACCTTTGCCACAGCGGAAGGGTTGCTACCACCAACGATCATTGCCGTGTGACCAGCAAACCAAGACTTATCGAAGGAGTCAACCTTATTTTTCAGTGCTATGCGCAAAATGCTGTTTTTTACTACATGACACTCGGCGGCTTCGTTTCGTAAATTATTGCGCAGTATAGATATAGCTAAAACAGAAACACCAGTAAAATCCGATAAATAAACATAATCAGACTTACTGAGATGTTTTACGACCTCATCGACAAAAAATGCTTTTTCACTCCTCATTATCAATTCTCCTAGGCAACTTCCTTGTTATATTCTGTTGGTACAATTCTCAGACCTGGAGTCATAGTCCCACTTATCGACATTCCTTTTATGAAAGTCCCGCGAAAATTTGCAGGCCTAGCTTCATTCACCGATGCGATGACGGCTTTTATGTTTTCAATGATTTTATCATATTCAAATGACCTTTTACCTACCACAATTCCTGCATTGGCCGTCTTATCCATTTTGAATTCAACGCGGCCGGCCTTAACATCGGTGATGGCAGAGACTATGTCGTCTGATACAGTGCCGGACTTTGGATTTGGCATTAAACCTCTTGGGCCTAAAATTTTTGCAACATTTCTGACTTGTTTCATCGCCAATGTGGTTGCCACGGCCACATCAAATTCTAGCCAACCAGAACTTACTTTTTCAATCATATCCTCTAGGCCAGCAAAATCAGCCCCAGCTTTGATTGCAGTCTCTGGTGACTCGGTAAATGCGAGGACTTTGACATTTTTACCACTACCATGTGGTAATTTAACCGTGCCGCGTACCATTTGATCACTTTGCTTTGGATCAACGCCAAAATGAATAGAAATTTCGACTGTTTCATCAAATTTAGCTCGGGACATCTTATTTAGCAATACGACGGCTTCTTCTATTCCAAATGACCGACTTAAATCTGCAACTTCCTGGCTTTTTAAATGGCGTTTGCTTCGATTTTTCATAAAATTACAATTAAAATTTAAAAAACTTAAGAAATGATTTCTATCCCCATGCTTCTTGCTGTACCTTCTATCATTAATCCAGCAGCTTTTTGATTAACGGCGTTGAGATCTTTCATTTTTATTTTTACAATCTCATCTATTTGGGCCTGAGTAACTTTGCCGACTTTATCGCGATTTGGTATACCAGATCCTTTTTGAGCTCCAGCTGCTTTTCTGAGCAATACCGAGGCCGGCGGAGATTTTAGTTCAAATGAAAACGATTTATCTGCATACACTGATATGACTGCCGGAATTATCATGCCTGTTTGATCTTTCGTCCTGGCGTTGAATTCTTTGCAAAACCCCATAATGTTTACTCCGGCTGCACCCAAAGCCGGGCCAACCGGTGGCGCAGGATTTGCTGCCCCAGCAGGTAATTGCAATTTTATTTGTTTTACTACTTTTTTTGCCATAAACTTACCTATTCTTCGTTAACAATATTGGCTTGCCAAAATTCCAATTCCACCGGAGTGTCGCGACCAAACAACGAAACCGACACCTTCATTTTTCCATTCGCCACATCTATGTCCACCACATTACCAATGGATTCCATAAATGGCCCGTCATTTATCTTCACTCGATTTCCTATTTCAAACGAGACTCTTTGCACCGGAGCACTTCCGATTTTTTTGGCCTGCTCAAGAATTCTATCAACTTCGGACTGTTTTAATGGAACTGGATTATCTTTTCCGACAAAACTGACAACACCTTCGGTATTTCTCACAAACTGCCAAGGATCCTGTAGTAAATTTCCATCGTCGTCAAGCAATTTCATCTTTATAAATACATATCCTGGATAAAATTTTTTCACGCGTTGATATCTTTTGCCATTTTTTATCTCCATAACATTTTCCGATGGAACTAGAACTTCATCAATGAAATCATTTAAGCCATTTATTACCATAAACTTATCTATATATAACTTGACCTTATTCTCTTGGTTTGTTAGAACCTGTAAAGCATACCATTTGAAATCATCGACTGCAGCCATTGCCATTTTTTAACCAATGCAGCCTCTTACCCAAGAACTTACAGTATTTACGAAACCACCCAAGGCAAAATCCAATATGGACACATATATTCCCCATACTAGCATTCCAACTAATACAGCAATGGTAGATCTTCGCAATTCTTTGGCATTTGGCCATGAAGCCTTTTTCAACTCTTCAATGGTTTCGCCGCAAAATAAACTAACTCGTCTAAATGGATTCATATTCAAAACTAAAATGGCAGGAGAAGAGGGACTCGAACCCCCAACCTACGGTTTTGGAGACCGTTGCTCTGCCAATTGAGCTATTCTCCTATTTCCGAAGGTGAATACTAAAAGTGCATTTGTTGTAAAAAGTCAACACAATTTTACAATTTTTATGCAATAATTTCTGTAATCCTTCCGGCTCCTATGGTCCTTCCTCCCTCCCTTATGGCGAATCTTTGGCCTTTTTCCATCGCTATTGCCTTTTGTAGTTCCAAGCTGACGTTTAAATTATCACCGGGCATCACCATTTCAGCATTTTCTGGAAGTGTTACAATGCCGGTAACATCTGCAGTGCCAAAGAAAAATTGCGGTCTATATCCATTGACAAATGGTGTATGGCGGCCACCTTCATCTTTGGTTAGCACATATATTTCAGCCTTTGCTTTGGTGTGGGGCGTAATGCTTTTTGGTTTAGCTATGACATGACCTCTTTCCACGTCTTTCTTCTCAAGGCCGCGAAGCAAGAGTCCCACATTGTCACCAGCGCGACCTTCGTCTAGCAATTTGCGAAACATTTCCACACCAGTACATGTTGTTTTTTTCGTTTCTCCAAGTCCAACTATTTCAATCTCTTCACCGACTTTTATGATGCCTCGTTCAATGCGGCCGGTGGCAACGGTGCCGCGACCGGTAATCGAAAATACATCTTCTACAGCCATTAAAAACGGTTTATCGATATTGCGGACAGGCTCTTCGATGTCACTATCCAGGGCATCTAAAAGTTTTCCAATGGCAGCTGCACCTTCTTCTTTTCCTTCAAGGGCGGCCAAAGCTGATCCACGTATCACGGCTATTTTATCTCCATCGAACTCATATTTACTCAATAGCTCGCGAATTTCCATTTCAACCAAATCAATAAGTTCTGGGTCGTCCAGAAGATCTACTTTATTCAAAAAAACCACGATATTTGGTACACCAACCTGCCGAGCAAGTAGTATATGCTCGCGTGTTTGCGGCATGGGACCGTCGGCTGCACTCACGACTAGAATTGCACCGTCCATTTGAGCGGCTCCGGTGATCATATTTTTTACAAAATCGGCATGTCCTGGGCAATCGACATGAGCATAGTGTCGCTTTTCGCTTGAATATTCAACGTGCGATACTGCTATTGTAACTGTTTTTGTCGAATCACGGACTGTACCGCCTTTGGTCACATCTGCATAGGATTTACGCTCAGCCAAGCCTTTGTCTGCCTGGACCTTAAGCAATGCAGTTGTGAGCGTCGATTTGCCGTGATCAACATGCCCGATAGTACCGACATTTACATGCGGTTTTGTTCTAACGAATGTTTCTTTTGCCATGTTTTATTCCTATAATTCCTATATTAAAAACTAAAATAAACTTTATTATTTAACGACTTCCATGTCCGCCAATTGGAGCCCCCGAGCGGATTTGAACCGCCGACCTCATCCTTACCAAGGATGCGCTCTGCCGACTGAGCTACAAGGGCGAACAGAACCGTGGCTATGAATCTGAAAACCTGATACCTGGAGGTCAATACTAATTTTGCAATTTTGATCATTTTGTAAAAATATATACAAAAAATCATAGCTAATAAGAGATTAGCGAAGGCCAATGTTGTAATATTGTGCATTGGGTCGCGCCAACGACTAGTGCTGGTCCATGCCGATCTTATGCTGTTTTTCATTAAAATTTTTTGAATATATATATGCATCATATTTGTGTCATATTTTATTTATATATTTTGCTTTGGCCGTCAATTGCGATCAAGCGATCGATATTGAATTGCCTCCAGTAGATGTTCTTCTTTTATTTTGGTCGATAGATTTAGGTCGGCTATCGTCCTTGCTACTTTTATAATTCTAGAATGAGCTCTGGCGGAAAATGAAAACTGGGCCATGGCCGACTCGAGCAATTTTGTGCAATTTGTGTCCATTTCGCAATATTTTTTCATTTCTCCATTGCTTGCTCTGGCGTTGATTATTTTTCCTTTGTATCTTTCTTGCTGAACTGACCTTGCTGCTTCGATGCGTTTCTTTATGCTTTCCGAGGATTCGCTGGGCATGTCGTATACTAACTCGTTGGCTTGTACGGCCTTAACATTTATATGAATGTCAATTCTATCCAGCAGTGGTCCGCTGATTCTTGATCTATATTTCTGGATCCTGTCGGCAGAGCAATGACAAATGACTTTTGGATTGCCAAAATGTCCACATGGGCATGGGTTCATTGCTGCAACCAGCATGAATTCGCAGGGAAATGTTATTTTTCCGGCGCTTCGCGATATGGAAACCGTTCCGTCTTCAAGTGGTTGTCGCAGAACCTCTAAGGTGGATCTTTTGAATTCTGGGAGCTCATCGAGGAATAGTACTCCATTGTGAGCCAGTGATATTTCGCCAGGCATGGGAATTTTGCCGCCTCCGAGTAGTCCTATATCGCTTATGGTGTGATGTGGAGATCTGAATGGTCGGCAAAATATCCTCTGTTGTAGCAATGAATCCACGTCAGTAAGTGATTCTATGCGAAGGTTTTCCAGGAATTCACTGATGGTTGGATCTGGCATAATGCTTGGAATTCTCTTTGCTACCATGGATTTGCCAGATCCTGGCGAGCCTATCATCATCATATTATGACCCCCAGCCACGGCCACTTCCACTGCGCGACGCAGGGCAAATTGGCCTTTTACATCAGAAAAATCTATGTTTTGTTCGCGCATGTTTTTGCCAAAGGCCTCGTGGATATTGCTTTGTTTTGGTTCTATATTTATCATGCCGGTGAGAAATTGTACCGCATGGTCCAGCGATTTGACGCCCACTACGCTCACATCGTTGAGCAGCGAAGCTTCTTCGGCTGATGCTTCTGGTAATATTATGGATTTTCCTAGTTTTTTGGCCAAAATTCCGAGAGATATGGCGCCTCGAACCGGCAATGTTCTTCCGGATAAACTTAGTTCGCCGGCTATTAAAAATTTATCCAGGCTGTGAAAGACCGCTTGATTCATGCTCGCGATGATACCTAGTGCGATTGGTAAATCATAGAGCGGTCCTTCTTTCTTTATATTGCCTGGAGACAAATTGGCTGTGGTTCGTGTTTTTGGTGGGCAAAATCCAGAATTAGCCAGAGCGGAATATACTCTGCCTTGGGATTCTTTGACCGCCGCATCGGGCAATCCAACCAGAACAAATCTCGGTTCTCCGGCTTCGCCAGAATTTATTTCGATGTTGATCGGCAGTGCGTCTATACCAAGAATTGCCCCTGATTGTATTATTGCTAGCATCGTTGTGCATCCAACCACGATGCTTGTGATTAGTCAAGTACAAATTTCATCATAGGTTCATTGCAATTTACATTATTATAGACTTTTGTCACAAACTTGTCGCATAAGTATATATCGCTGTCATACTTAAATAAATGCGAAAATTTTGGAAAAAATGTATCCCCGGCAAAACTTCCATGCACATGGGAGATTATTAATTGGGAACATTTGGCTAACAACATGTTATATATTTCAGCGCCGCCGCAAACCCATAGCAATTTATGATTTGGTGGAGCGCTAAGCTCTTCTGGTTCATGCAGAACCGTTAGATCATCGCGAGGTTGCATCGATCTGCTAAGCACAATATTATGGCGATTTGGCAATGGTTTTCCGATGGATTCGTAGGTTTTTCTGCCCATTACCAGGCTATGGCCGGTGGTGATTTTTTTGAAAACATCAAATTCTTCTTTTATTTTCCATGGTAATTTTCCGTTGATGCCGATGGTCATATTATCGTCGATGGCCGCTATTGCTTTGAGCCATATAAGGATAGATGTATTATTGATGTTTATCATGATTGCCATTGCTAAGATGGTGCAAGGGGTTTGCAAATTTATTTACATAAGTTAAGTCTGTTATTGGCAGATTGTTAAAGTAGGACGTGCAGCTATTTGTAAAAGAAGTGTGTATAATTCAGTTGACTTTTCGATTATTGCCCACAATGCTATCCTCATAAGTGATGTTAGATATGTCGCGAAGGAGATATACATGGGCTGATTTTTTTCATTATATATCAATGGAAACAGTTAATTCGTTTAAATTGTTTGTCCTATTGGCACCAATTTTTACATGTCTCCGCGCGACATTATTTTTTTCGCATATGTATTTGTGGCAGGACAGGGAATTGTCAGGTTTGTGGGTACTGTTTCGGCATGGATTTTTGTTTGATTTGAAGATAGTTAGCGCAGTGACTTTGCCTATTTTTGTGCTGCCATTATTTTTATTTTTTTGGCGAAGAGCCGAAAATTTTTTACCAGTTTGTCGTCGGGTATATGGGTATATTTTAATAGTGTCTGCCATTGGGTTGAGTGTGATAGATTTCGTTTATTTCGAAGAATATAACGATCAATTCAATTGGTGGATTTTGAACTTTTTATTCGACGATAAAGTGGCCATACTGAAGACCATATGGAGCGATTATCCGATCGTTAAGATGGCTTTGATCACTGGATTTATATCTGGAATTCTCTGTTATCTTTATATAAAATTAGACAGGTGTCTTTGTTGCAGAAAGCTTTGCAAGGCAAGCATTTTTTGCAAATTTGCAGCCATGGTGATATTTGTGATTGGATTTGTGTTTGCGTTGCGAGGTACTTATACGCGGCGACCGCTCCAAGTACTAGATGTGGCAATAACCGGTAATACTTTTTTAAATAAACTTGTAATTAATCCGGCCTATGCACTATATTATTTGCTGTTTAGAAACTATTGGCGTAAATCTTTGGAGGAGCAAGTAAAAAATAATTTATCGGCAGATCATGTGAAGGAGTCGATGAAGTTTTTATTTGGTGATGGGATTGATACCACGAGTATTGATGCTGTTCTTGAGCGGCAAGCTTCTGGGTTTCAATTAAATCCAAAACCAAAGCATGTGTTTATTATTGTGGCAGAAAGCATGGACATTTGGCCATTTTTAGACAAATATAAACATCTTGATTTGGTGAATGATCTTCGTTCTGTGGCTGAAAATGGGCTTTTTGTGCGGACGTTTTTGCCAATGGCTGACATGACGATTGGGGCCATATCGTCACAGTTATGCAACTTTTCGTATTCACGTTTGTTTATAAACCACATGACCGTATGTCAGAAAGAGTTGCCATATTCCGTTGGCTCAATATTTTCCAGGTTAGGCTATGAAACTAACTTTTTTTATGGTGGATATATGAGTTGGCAGAATATTGGTAACTTTGCATCTGGCAATGGCTTCAAAAATGTATATGGCGGGGATGTTATGGGTGAGCTGACTGGCAAGGAATGGGGCATAGATGATGATGGACTATTCGATTTTGTTCTAAAAAAAATTCCTAAAAATATTCCTACGTTTAATTTGATTTTAAATACATCTAATCATCCTCCCTACGAAGTGGATGTGGATAGCAAAAGTATTCCACGAAAGGCACTTACGGCCGTTGTAACAGATGACAAGAAGATAAAACAGCTACGGCATGCGTGGTATGCTAACAATTGCATCGCGGATTTTGTGAAAAAAGCAGATGAAAAATTTGAAAACTGTTTATTTGTAATAACCGGCGATCATTTTTCTCGCAGGCATATAAATGATCTATCTCCATTCTATGAAAGGAGTTGTGTACCTTTGATCATTTATGGAAAAAATTACTTAACTCAGCTAAAGCTTGATTTTTCACCGGTGGGTGCTCATGTGGATATCCCTTCGACGGTGATTGAATTATGTGCAGATCCTGGGTTTAGCTATCATACTTTTGGAAAAAATATATTGGATAAAAATTCGATAAAGGAGGGCTATGGTTTTGCTGCCGTGGTATTTAGCGACGGCATATGTGATTCTGTTAATGGATCGCTTTACGGAATTCCAGATATGCCATTAGGGAACTATGATAGTGATAAAATCGATGCCGCTATAAAGAGGCAAAATGCATGGAAAGAACTTTCTCAGTGGCGGATTTTGTTTGGCAATAATGTCGAATCTATTCCTGCAAAAAAATGATATTGTTTGCTAAGTGTCTATGCAATAAAAAGATAGGTGCGAGCTTGTCGCATTAAATATCTAATGAATAAGTTTGTGAAGTTTGACGATAGAATTTTAAGTTCATCGAAGGAGAGTATTCTAGAACTTGGTGTAAACTATCGAAGAATATTAATTCGGCGAATAAGCGTTTTCCTCGTTATTTTTTTTATAGTTTTAGCTATTGGCATAAATATAATGCTTTTTCAGGAAAAAACCTACGAGGCTACAGCTACAATTCAAATTCTGCATGAATCTCCTAATGCTCTGGGGTACAAAGAGTTAGCCAAAACCGAGGTGAAAAATTTTGAAGATGTTAATACTCAACTTAACTTATTTGATAGCAACAGCTTATTTTTATTAGTTCTCAAATCTATGAGCCCTGAGGATAAAAAAAATTTACTTTCTCCCTATTTCAAAAACTGGGAAAAGCTATCCAAAGGCGAAATTCATGAATTTGTGCTGAGTCGAAGGAAGATTAACTTGTTGCGTAAGAGTTACGTTGTTGACGTTTCATTTAGTCATCGCTCGCCGGAGGTTGCTGCTATGATGGCAAATAAATTTGCGGAATTTTTCTGTGAATTTTCGCTTAAAACGGAACGAGACGTGGTTTTAAGATCCATAAATGACCTCACCAGCAAGGTCGATAATCAACGAAAAGTCATTGAAGATCAAGAGCGTAAGTTATTAAAATACCGTGAAACCTATGGTGCTATTTCATTGGATTCTAAAGATGATGTGGCTCATCAACAGTTGACTATGCTAAATAATGCATTGGTAAACAAGAAGTTAGAGTATGATTTGTTGAAAAATTCATGTTTATTGATTAAGGAATACGAGGAAAAGGGCAAGCAGTTGATAACATTGCCATTTGTCTATTCAAATGGTTATGTTGAAAATATACTTTCTAACATGTCGAGGCAAAGAGCTGAGCTCTCACTGCTGACGGAAAAATATGGAGATAAATATCCGCTAATGGTTTGTAAGAATAGCGAACTTAAGCAGTTACAGGCCGAATTAGATTCAGCTATTAAATTTGTGATCAATGGCGTGATTTCTAAAAAAACTAAATCCAAACGCGAGTATCACCTTCTCTCAGAAAAATTTAAGCAAAAAGAGGCAGAAATTATAGAGTTGAATCGGATTGCCGTCGAATATAATTCTTTGCTGAGAGATTTGGATGTCAGTCTAAATCTATACAATACAATTAATAACAGATTGCACGAGCAAATTGCGCAGCTTAATGTTTTGATGCCGAATGTGACGATTATCGATCTGGCACTTCCTTTGGACCAACATGTATGGCCAGATTTTAAGGTAGAAATTTTCGTTTTTCTGTTGCTTGGTATAATGTTTGGCATTTTATATGTAGTCATTGCAGAAATTTTTGACAATAGAATTAGATGCGAAAGTGATGTGCGTAACTTGTTCGATGATAATGTGGTTGGGTTCATTAAAACGGTGAATCAAAGTATAATTGAAAGCAATTTACACCATGTATCTGCAAAAATCAATGATGCCTTAGAAAAGTATGATTCAAGGACTATTAGTATAATTGGTCAAATTCCTGTGAATTTGATTCCATGTGTTGCGAATGGCTTTATGTCGTTGGGTTACAGTGTATTAGTAATCACTGATAGGCCGATAGTGTTTAGCGAAAAATTGGTGTCTTATAGGGAAATAGATGGCAATATGGGGCATATGGGTATCATTGATGAACGGTATGCTGTGTTAAATTTGAATCAAAAGAGCTGCAATTTCGATGAAAAGGCGTTGAAATATATTTGCGAAATAAAAGAAAAGTATGATAAAGTAATAGTAAGTCTCTCTTGGAGTGAGGCTTGTAAAACCTACAAGCTATTTGGAGATGAACTATTCTTGTTAGCCATTAGATACAATTTAACAAAAACCACCGATATTCTCCATTGCATGCAAAATACACTCACTTTACGTGAAAAAATATATTGTGTCGTGCTATTCTAAAGATGGTCTGTGTTCGTTTGAAAAAATTCAATGACCTTTGGAATTTCATTATATGTTCCGGCCAAAATCAATATGTCGTTTGCTTCCAAGACCATACTGCGTGATGGCGTAACTATTTTTTCGCCACGGCGTTGAATACCAACAATATTTACCCCAAATTTTCCGCGTAAATTTGCGTCGCCAATGGTTTGCCCAACTAGTTCATTGGTTGCTCCGATGCAAACCGTTTCTATGGCAAATTTTTGCTTCACAACTTGTTCCTTTGTAATTTCTTGTGATTTTTCTAGCAACTCAATAGCTACGTCGATTTGATGTTTTTCGCCGAGTAGCAATAATTGATCTTCGGGAAATATCGTGCTGTAAGGGTTTGGTGCATAACATGTATAGCCACCGCGCGTGACAGCTACAATCGTGGCGCCTGTTTCTTCTCTAAGTTTTGAATCAATAATTCTAATTCCTACAAATTGACTGCCTTTCTTAATTTTATGGTTTTTGATTTGCACATCCCATGGATACTTTGCTTTAATTTTCTGCAAAGTATTATCGCGCAATTCGTCATCTTTATTTTGCACTTCGCTGTTGAAAGTTTCCATGAACATAATTTCAAAGCGATTATTCGCATATATCAACTTGCTCCAGAAGAAGATACATAATGCGCCGGATAATAATACGAAAACTGCCAATGCCGTTCCTGTGGGAAGATAATTTGATGCAACTGATAAAAATATGGCTCCGAATATTAACATGGAGATCGCTAACACAATGGATTTGATGAAGTTAACAGTCCGACCACCTCTCGCCATATTGGTTTTTAACGAAAGTAAAGCTTCATGGGTGATAGAGGTGATAATTAAATTTATGTTTTTAATTGCTCCAATAAATATCGGCATGGTCACGAATGCCGCCAGTATCCAGGTGGCGATCACTGCCTGAGGTTTGTATTTTCCTAAAATTTTAATATCATTGGACTCAATGAAATGTGAAGTGTAATAAGATAAAAACATCAAGCCAGTGAGAAGAAAAAAATACCATATTATTTGTAATGCTGGCCGACGTATGATTTTTATGAGTGCACTTTTCCCGATCTCTAAGCTTATGATATGCAAAAGGTTATGATAAAAAACTCCCACGTGTTTCAAAAATTCCGGAGTCCTTTTTGAAATAGATGCATATAAGATTTCATGATGTTTTGTCATGATTGTCGATCCGATGATAGTTAGCAGTGATACGCCGACGGCTATTGATATTAGTGACGGATTTGTAACTCCTAGCGAATTGCCCATTGCAGCAATGATGAAACTGAACTCACCGATCTGAGATATATAGGTAGCCGATTGGAAGGCTATGTCTGATCTTTCGCCCGACGCGAACAACCCAAACCAACAGGCTGCTGATTTTGCTAACAAAACTATCACTGAAATTATCAAAATTTGCGGTAAATTTGAAACTATCGCTGCCGGATCGATCATCATTCCTATGGTTGCGAAAAATATGGAGCTGAATATATCGCGAAATGGCTCGATTATATGTTCAATTTGTTTTGATATGGCAGATTGCGACAATATGGACCCAGCTAAAAATGCTCCAAGCTCAACCGAAAAGTGAAATTTGTTCGCGAGCTCACCAAGGCCTAGGGCAAAACCTATTATCACAAGAACAAAAAGTTCTGGGACCGTGACCTTTTGCATGATTCTTATGAGCCTTGACGCGAAGAATTTACCTCCAACGAAAACCATTACCACAAAGACTCCGACCAAAAATGTCACTCGCCCAACGGCTTCCCATTCAAGGTAGCCGGTTATGGCAATACCGGATAATATGACCAGTAAAAGTATTGCAACAATGTCCTCCAGTATGAGAATTCCCATGGTCAATTGGGCAAAATTTTTACTCATCGCGTTCTGGCCCTTGAGCATAGGGATCGTTACCATGGTCGACGTGATTGCCAGCAGGGCGCCAAGAAACATTCCATTCAGCCCAGACCATCCAAATAATGGAGCGATCAGTATCCCTATGAGTACCATGCATATAGTTTGCGAAAGCACAGCAAGAAGTGCTGAACCGGCAGCTCGTTTTAATTTTTCCAGATCGAATTCTATTCCAACGTAAAACATCAAAAATATTACGCCAAGTTCGCTAAGTTGTTTTATCGTATATGCATCGGTTACGAATGGTGTGGATAGGAAATGTGGACCAATGATGAATCCACTAACTATGTATCCAAGCAGTAGCGGTAAGCGCAGGAAATGAAACAACATGCCTACGGTTCCTGCCGAGACAACGACAATCGCCAAATCTTTTATCAATGATCCTTCTTCCATATGTTGGACTGTGCCGCAAATGATTGGATAGAATTTTTATTCACGATCAAGTCAAACCGAGGATATATTAATAATAGACTTTGTCTAGAAATAATCCTAAGGCCGGTGCAGTTACTATTTTTTCTTTTCGTTGTTTATCTGTAAAGCATTCCAGCACATAGTTTTGTGACAATGCGCCAATGCCTACCTCTACCATGGTCCCCACTATGGTTCTGACCATTTTGTATAGATAACCACTGGCTTCGGTGGAAAGTGTTATGTAGTTTCCTTGGCGTGAAAAAGATAGCGAATGCATAGTTTTTATTGTACATTCATTTTTATCATCTTTTCGTTTGGCTCCAAAGGCTATAAAATCATGACATCCAAGCAATGCTTGACCCAATGTATTCATTTTTTGGATATCTAATTTTTTGCTTTTCAATTCCCATAAAAACTTGTACTCGAATGGGTTAGCGATACCTTCTCGTAGGCGATATACATATCTTTTTTTTATGACGGAAAACTGGGCATGAAAATTATTTTCAACTTTTTGAATAGATTTTATGCTAATATTTTTTGGGAGCTTTGAATCAAGGGCGAGCAATAATTTATTTTCACCATGTTTCCAATCTGCATCAAAATGAAAGACTTGATTGTTTGCATGCACACCGGCATCGGTTCTTCCGCTGCCAAATATCCGGATATTTTTTTTAAAAATGTAAAAAAGCCATTGTTCTATTGTATCCTGTATAGTATTTTTGTTAGGCTGACTTTGCCATCCATGAAAACCTGTTCCGTCATAAGCACATACGCAACACCATCGGGTCATTTTGCCAATCCCCAGCGATGTGTAAATGGATACATTATAATGATTGCTTGTCCTACAATTTCTTTAGATGGGACAAACCCCCAATATCGGCTATCTAGGCTATTTGGTGAGTTATCTCCCAGCGCAAAATAATTTTCCGCTGGTACGATCACTTCTCGACCTTTTGCTAAATTGCCTCTTGCCACATAGCCTGGATAGTTATTTGTTTTTAACTTATTGTTATGGAAGGCCTTAGATCCAGTTATTTCGGTGCCATTTCTCATCAAGCCAGAATTTTCTATATGCAGCGCATCATGGGGTGTACCGACCAGTCGTTTTATATAGTATTTGTCGCTGTTAAGTGCTTTTATTTTTCTGGTTTTGAAGACGATCGGATCGCCGATTTTTGGGGGCATGAAATTGTACGCGAACTTGTTGACTATAAGCATATCTCCGGTTAGTATATCAAAGGACAATACTTCTTCACCTGCGTTCTTTTTTATTTCAGTGTTAAAAAACATTCGGTCATTGATCTTTACAAAAGAATTTTTGTTATTGTTTGCAATAATATCATGATAGGTAACGTTTTTATTAAAAAGCGCTTCGAGAACGACGTCATCCAATGAGAAATCAAGTGGAACTCGCAATGAAGAGGGTTTATTTCCCACAATGAAAGTATATTCTCGCAGTTTTGTTGGTAAAAGCCCGAACCATTTTCGTGCGTTAACTATTTCATAATCAATTACTCCGCCATAGGAACTGTCATGTCTTTTGTTTTTGGATTTTTTCATTAAAGGTACATATACAGTACCCGTAGATTGGGTTTTCATCGAATAGTTAATTGCTCCAAGAAATATAAATCTCTTAAGTCGTTCTAGTTTGCTTAACTTTTTGCCAGTCAACTCGAAAGTCATTCCGGCGTAGGTTGGCAGCATGGAATTTGTCGGTATTTTGAATGGCTGAAAAAAAAATGTCCGAATTCCCAGTGATAGGATGGCTGCAAACATCAATATTTCTGCGTTTTCTGCTATAAAACTTTGGGGAAATATGTCTCCTCCGATCAACTGCAATTTTTCCCTGTATTCTTCGCACATGATATTAAGTTCAGTATTACTTTTAGTGTTCGTGAGCAACAGGTTATGTCTTATTTCTTCCAATGTTTTTAATTGATCATCCGCTAAAACATCTCGGCGGTAATTATATATTCTTTTGGCTATTCCGCGTAGAAATTTTACTGAATCGTCCAAATTTTTTCTACTGACTTTCTGCAAAGATTTCATTATAATATCCAGTCGTAGTTAAAATTTGACAGCATTTCGCAGTTAAATTCTTTAATCACAATCACATCTTCTAGTCTAACTCCGCCGATATCCCTGTAATACAAACCTGGTTCAATCGTTACGACCATGTTGTTTTGTAGTGCGACATCGAGATTTCCAATGCCTGGAAATTCATGGACGTCTAAGCCGAGTCCGTGGCCAGTGCTATGAAAAAATCCTTCTGATTTGGCGTAATCTGTATGAAATTCTAGGCTGGCAAATAACTTCAAGTTGTTATTATGTATATACTTACAAGACGCGCCGGCCTTTGCATTTTTGATGCTATCGGTCTGGGCTTTTTTTACAGCGTTGTACATTTGGATTTGCGAGTGTGATGGTGTGCCTTTAATAAAAGTCCTAGTCATGTCTCCATGATAACCGGTGGTCATGACCTTTGGAAATATGTCTATTACTATGAACTGGTTAGCGAACAGTGGGCCTTTTCCCGGATTGTGTGGTTGGGCCGAATGCTTTCCGCAGGAAACTATGGTATTTTTGGCCACGGCCCCATTTTTTGCGCAAACTATTTCGATTTCCCTTCGCAGTTGGTTGGATGTTAACATATTGCCCTTGAATATCAATATATTATTATTATCCGGCATTGAGTCGGCAATTATTGATTGCGCTACATCCAGAGCTTTGGCTGTTATTTCACAGGCTTCTTTTATGTATCTAATTTCCTCAGATGATTTTATGGTACGCTCTTCGATAAATCGTTCTTGTTCGCAAAAAGATAACCTAGTGCCTTCGGATTTAAGTTTTACCCAAAGGCCAGCTGGAAAATCATAGGGCACGGACCATTTATCCACATCATACTTAGCGCCAAGGGTTTTTATTATCTCAGCCGGATCGCGATTTTTGCAAAGTACCTCGTCTATATTAATAATGTCATGAAAAGCCGAGTTTTTTTTCATATTTTCGAGTTCTAGTGAGTTTACCACAGCAATTTTTTGGCCATTTATTTCAAATGCAATAAATGGATCAGGGATAGCTATCTTACTCCAATATAACATATTAGAATTGCATTGAGAATTAGCGAATTGCAATTTTGCTGTAAACCCCATATTTTAAGCGAATGCTATAATAATTATCATATTTCCATTTCATTTCGAGTATCTTCCGCAATGGCCTTCCAATTACTGCCGAAATTTCCTGATATCACCTGTTCCAGTGCTGCCGCAGCATTTTTTATGTCTTTATTATGTTGAAAAAATCTAGCCAAAAGCATAAGTGCTTCTGCCCGAAGGCTTGAAGGTGCAGATCCATCCTGGCTTAGTTTCAGCAAATTTTGTTTACCCAGATCGATTTTCCCTGCCTTTATCAGCGATACGCATGCTCCGATGGCAGCCCTACTTCCTGGTGGAGAATTTTTTAGACTTATTCTGGCGTTGTTGTATCTATCGGCGGCCACGTCGAAGACTCCACTTTTGTAAGCCCTATCAGCTAGTTCCATAAACACAACACCACCAAGTTGTTTTGATTTATATTTATTCGCAAAATACAGTTTCTGTTCATCGGTTTCCAGTTTCATGAAGGCATTTTTCATAGCATTAATTCCACTATTATATATAACCATAGCTAGTCCTAGAATTGCTAACAGAACGCAACATGTTGCAATGCAGAGAGTTATTTGTTTTTTGTATTTATTAATAAGCATCCATGCCCTATCGCTTAGATCTGCTGAACAAAGCACTTCATCTATCAATTCATTACTCTTTGATTTTTCCATAATCTTGCGATGGTGCTCAAGAGGGGAGTCGAACCCCTATGCCTTTCGGCACTGCCGCCTGAAGACAGCGTGTCTGCCAATTCCACCACCTGAGCGCACTAGCGGGTAAACTTGAAATAACACGCCTTTTGTCAAGAAAAGTTGATTTATTTTTGCAGATTTGTGAAAAATTTTTATTTCTTTTATTTAAATTTTGGCCAAAAGTCGCTTGACTTATGAAAATTTTTATCATAACTATCCATCATATTGGTAAATTTTAAAACATTTTATTTATAGGTAATATGGCTGACAAGACTGTGGAGCAACGAGTTAAGGAGATTATTATTAATCAGCTTGGTGTGGGTGAAGACAGAGTAGTGCCTGAGGCATCATTTCTTGATGATCTTGGGGCGGATTCTCTGGATACGGTTGAGCTAATAATGGCTTTTGAAGATGAGTTTAAAACCGAACTGCAAGGGGAAATTCCGGAGTCCGATGCAGAGGGGTTGCAAACTGTCCAGGATGTCGTAGCCTATATAGAAGGTAAGTTGGATAAAGAATAGATTTCAGGTGTCGGAGTGTGATTCGAAATCTGTTAGAGACCTGCGGGTGGTAGTGACCGGGTTGGGGGCCATTACACCGTTGGGCTTTGGTGTCGATTCGCTTTGGAATTCTTTGATTTCTGGTCGTAGTGGAATAAAGGCCATAAAATCCTTTGATACGTCGCCATTTAATTGCCGAATTGGCGGAGAGATTGTGGATTTTGATCCGACTGAATACATGGATTATAAGGATGTCAAGCGGAATGACAGGTTTGTGCATTTTGCCGTGGCTGCAGCGCACGAAGCCATAGCGGATGCTGGGTTGTCGCTGGCCGATGAAGAGAAGTTGCGCGCTGGAGTGATGATTGGATCTGGCATTGGCGGGATGACTACCATAGAGTTTCAATCTGAAAAATTTCATACGGTGGGCCAAAATAAGGTTTCGCCGTTCATGATTCCGGCATTGATATGCAACATAGCTTCAGGGGTTGTGGCCATAGAGACTGGATTTATGGGGCCAAATCTATCGGTGGTGACGGCATGTGCTTCCGGAGCCAATTCTATAGGAGAGGCTTACAGCACGATGAAACTTGGCAAGGCCGAGGTGATGCTGGCAGGAGGCAGTGAGGCGGCACTAAATGCTCTAGGGTTTGCTGGTTTTTGTTCGATGAAGGCGATGAGTACTGGATTCAATGATAATCCTGCCATGGCCAGTCGGCCCTTCGATGCCAAGCGAGACGGTTTTGTGATGGGCGAAGGTGCTGGTTTGTTAATCCTTGAGACTCTGGAACATGCGAGTGCGCGTGGGGCAAAAATATATTGTGAACTGGCCGGGTACCATTGCACCAGCGATGCTTTTCATATAACTATGCCCCATCCGAAAGGTTTTGGTCTGGCGGAATGCCTCCGGTCTGTGATGCGTGAAGCTGCTGTATCGCAAGAAGATATTGATTATATAAATGCCCACGGAACGTCGACACAGTATAACGATAAATATGAGACTGTGGCGGTAAAATCTGTTTTTGGTGACCTGGCAAGTCAAATCCCGCTGAGTTCGACCAAGAGTATGACAGGTCATTTGCTTGGGGCGTCTGGCGGGGTGGAAGCCATTGCTTGTGTAAAGGCGATCCAAACTGGCCAAATTCCTCCGACGATAAATTACGAATTTCCCGACATAGAATGTGATTTGAATTACGTTCCAAATAAAGCACTTAGCAAAGAAGTGAAGGTGGCGATAAGTGAAAATTCTGGTTTTGGCGGCCATAATGTTGCTTTATTGTTCAAAAAGTTTTCAGGCTGATGATCGTCAGATTTTTATTGGGATTTGCTGGTATTTTGTTTGCGCATCTACCGCGATGGTTTGTTTCATATATATGTTCAATTTGCGGTGGGCTTCTTTATTATTTTCACCCATCGCGGCGTAAAATTTTATTGTCAAATCTAGATCATGCGTTTCCGAAAAAAAGTTTTCAATGGAAAAAAAGCATTGCCCGAACTAGCTGTGCAAGAACTGTCGAGCTTGGGCTATTGTCCATAACCATTCCGTGGTTTTCGAGGCAAAAACTAAAAAAATTTTTTTCTGTTGATGCCTCGGTGGATGCTTTAATTTCAGATGCTGAAAATTACAGTTCAAAGAAAAACACAGCGAAAATAATACTTGTCCCACATTTCTCTTCCATGGAAGCAATGACCACATTACCAGTACATTTATCTAATATAAAATTCTCAAAAATCGGCGTGATCTATAGGCCTTTTAGCCACGTCGATGTCGAGGCATATATAAAACATGCTAGAGGAAAATTTGGATTTGCATTATTGTCAAGAAAAAATGGCCTGTTAGCTGCAAAAAAAATACTGAAAAATCGCGGCATACTTGCGTTATTGTTCGATCAAAATGCCGGAAAAAATGGCCTATTGACTACGTTTTTTGGAAGAATTGCATCCACCACAGGTCTTCCGGATATTTTTCGTACTAAATTTAATACCAAAGTTTTTGTTCTGTTTTCCAAAAGAATAGGATTTTGGAAAAGTATTAGTAGCTTTCAACAGCTTGAACTGCAAGGTGATAGCAAATATTCTGTGGCATTTGCTATGAATCGTTGGCTGGAAAAAACATTGTCATCCAGCGATGAGGTTTGTGCGGATTGGCTTTGGATGCATAACCGATGGCATTGCCAAGATGATGCCAACACTTTTTTGCATATCTCGGCCAAGAGGATCGATGATCTGCATCTGATGGAGAAGAAAACTCGAATTTTCTTGAGGTTGCCCAATTGGCTTGGTGATGTGCTGATGGTGTTGCCGGTAATAAAAGCCATATCTTGTTCGCGCAAAGACGCTTGTGTGACAATAATTGCCAAGGCGCAATTTTGCGAACTGCTCAAATATCTTTGCATTGGCGACAATCATATCCCATTGCCAAAGAAAAATTTTCTGTATTTTTATAGAATTTTTCAGCACAGAAGATTATTTCCAGACTTTTATATACTGCTCACGAATTCCTTTCGTGGAGATTTGGAGGCAAAAATAATTGGCTGTGCGAAAACCTTTGGGATGGTCGTCGGCGGTGGATTTCGTCCACTCCTAACCGATGGATGGAAGGTTCCGGAATCTCTCTCCTCGGCCAGAGTTCATCAACGGCTAGTGATCCAGAAGTTCTTCGAGGCGATGGGACTTAACGCTCATATGGATTTAGCGCCGTGGCGAAACAAACCTGAGAAAGATAAAAAAATAGCATTGATCTGTGGCAGCGAAAATTTTCCTGCTAAAAGATGGCCGGTGCAAAAATGGTGCAAATTAGTGGATGTGTTGTTGGAAAAATATTGTGGCTACGAAATTTTGTTGATCGGTACCGATGCAGATGGACAAATAGCTGGAGCTATAAAGAATGATTTCCAAAAAAATCGTGCTGTAACAAATTTAGCCGGAAAGACTTCGTTGACGGAATGTTTGGAAATATTGGCCGCCTGCGCAGTGGCCGTTGGCAACGACACCGGTGGTATTCATCTGGCCAACATGGCTGGTTGTCCGGTGGTGGTGGTCTATGGCCCGACGAATCCTTTGCGGACTGGTCCAATTTTTGCTAGCCCAATAAAAATTTTGAAAAAATCAGAAGATTTGGTAATCTCTGCAGATATATCGACGGTCGATGTCAGCGATGTCGTTGCGGCAGTTGAAGATGTGATTCATAAATGGCAATGATAATGGTTTTGATAGATTTTTATCGACAAAGCTATGTTCCAATTTAGGGTTCAGTAAAAGCGGATGCTCAGGTGGTGGAATTGGCAGACACGCCAGACTTAGGATCTGGTGCCGCAAGGCGTAAGGGTTCGAGTCCCTTTCTGAGCACCACACAGGTTTTGTTTTTAGGTTTTTTATGCTTTTTATATTTTTTACTCCAGAAATATGTTTGCAAAGAGCTAAAAATCCTTTGTAGTAATTCTGAGAATATTAGGTTTGCTGAACCGGCTTATAGATGAGGTTGTTGCAAAAATTTAAAAACAACATTGGGAGGATGCTTGGATTTCTATCCCATGACATAGGTATTGATCTTGGCACCGCTAATACCCTGGTTTTTGCCAAGGACCGCGGTATCATAATTAGAGAGCCAAGTGTTGTGGCTGTGTATACGAACTCGCGGCGGGTGCGGGCCGTTGGGCTCGATGCGAAGCGCATGTTGGGCCGAACGCCTGGTAATATTACTGCCATAAGGCCGATGAAAGATGGCGTCATTGCTGACTTCGATGTCACCGAAGCCATGCTACGCTATTTTATAAATAAGGCATCGCGCAGTGTGAAGTTTATCCCTCCGCGGGTTGTGGTTGCGGTGCCGTCGGGCATAACCGAGGTAGAGCGTCGGGCTGTGAAGGAGTCCGCCATCCATGCTGGTGCACGGGATGTTTTGTTATTGCAAGAGCCTGTGGCAGCGGCAATTGGAGTCGGTTTGCCCATAGATGAACCGGCGGCAAGCATGATCGTTGATATCGGCGGCGGCACCACCGAAGTGGCGATTCTATCGCTGAGTGGCGTTGTATTTTCCCAAAGTATCCGCATTGGCGGCGATGAAATTGACGATTCAATCATTGCCTATGTCAAAAAAATGTACAATTTGGTGATTGGCGAGAGAACGGCCGAAGATATAAAAATTCGGATTGGTTCGGCTGCGCCGCTGGACAATGAGCTTGATATGTTGATCAAGGGTCGAGATGCCATCATTGGGTTGCCGCGCACCATAAAAATAACTTCAGAAGAGGTCCGCGAAGCCATAACTGGTTCTATCCGAGGGATTGTCGAGATTGTGAAAACGGCGTTGGAAAAGTGTCCGCCGGAGTTATCGGCGGATTTGGTCGATCGAGGCATAGTTCTCGCCGGAGGTGGATCGATGATTCGGCAATTGAATAATGCGATAAGTAATGCAACCGGTTTACCTGTAGTAGTTTCCGATGATCCATTGAGTGCCGTTGCCAACGGAACAGGCACCGTGTTGCAGGATTTAGGTCTTTGGTTGGACGGAGAGTGAGATTCGCGAGGCAGTGCAGTGTCCTGGGAGTTATTGGAATGGGCTGTGTTGGTTGGTGGATCTTTTCGTCTATTATCAACTTCGATGTCAATAGTTTGCTGAACGTCAGGACCTGGTCGATTTGCCTGACATCAAAGCTGGATACACTGCTAGATCCGCTTAGAATTCGTCGATTGCCGAAGGATAAGTTGCTCAATTTAGCGTTAGATTTGTATAGTAAGGATTTGGAGAAGAATGAGTTGAGCGTTAAATGTGCCGAGCTAAAGCTAGAGAATGTCAGGTTGCGGGAGTTGCTTGGCTTGAAACCTCCATCAAAGCACAAAGTTGTTTATGCCGAAGTGATTCGCCGCGACGCTTCGGCCTGGTGGGATCGACTGTGGATAAATAAAGGCAAAGCTGATGGACTAAGCATCGGCGATGGAGTGGGTTACATCGGCGGCATTGGTGGAAAAATTTCAGAAATTTTCGAGACCAAGGCAGTGGTTGAACTTTTGACCAGTCCAAACTTTAGGATAGCTGTTCAGCTGGCCGGAGATTCCAGGCCGTTTATTTACTGTGGGACGAAGCATGTTAGGTTTAAAAGAGTTGGGAAACTTTCTGATCTGCCTCAGGATTTGTTTGACATCAAAGAGACAAAAGTTGTCAGCAGTGAAATGAGCTCGAAGTTTCCTGGAAATTTGTTTGTTGGGCGACTGACGAAAAAAATTCATGGCAATGGCATTTATTTTGATGCTGAATGCGAGATTCCTAACTCATTGAAGGACTTGCGTGAAGTAATGATTTTTGTAAACCCAAAATAATATGCTAGGTCCTAGGCAGGGAAATTTTCTTCCGCTTTACGGTGGGTCAGGTGCGAAAAATGGCAAAGTTAAGCAGCATTTGTCGATGCTATTTTTTGCTCTGTGGGCAGAAATTTTAGCAAATTTTATGGGGCATAGATTTGGCCTCAGGGCATTTATATTTTGCCCATGGGCCTTTCAATCTGCCTTCGAAATCTTTGGAAAACCCATAGGAATCCTTACGGCGACGTTGGTCTGTGGTCTCTATGCCAAGGCCATCGGTTTCACCTTCTGGATCGATCACTATCTTGCTTCATTACTTACCAATTTATTGTTTCTTATGTGCCCTGTTAGGAAGATGTTAGTGTTTGTTTATATGGTCGCACTTTATCTATTTTCTGGGCCCTGCGATGGCTGGCTGTTTTTCCTGGATAGCATTTATTCATTTGCAATATTTTCTTTGGTTATGAAACTCGAGAAATCATGAATGTTGCTCTGGAAGAGATTGTAAGTTATTGTAATAAAAGGCTTAGCATCGATGGTATGTTCGACTATCCCAATGCATTTAATGGTTTGCAGTTCGGGAATTCAGGGAAAATTTCTAAAGTGGCATCCGCTGTCGATGGCTCGTTGGAATCGATTCGCCTGGCCAGAGATGTCGGAGCAAACCTATTAATGGTGCACCACGGGCTATTCTGGGGTAAATCCATACCGGTGATTGATGAGGTTTATGTCAAATATAAGGTCTTAATGGACAATGATATAGCTGTTTATAGTGCTCATTTACCGCTGGATGCTCACCAGGAGATTGGCAATAACGTCCTACTGGCCAATGAACTAGGCCTGAAAGTTTCAAGCTTCGAGAATCTAGGTTTTCATGATGTGAAAATTGCTGCTGTTGTAAATGAACAAATTGATCGAGAAGAGCTTGCGCATAGGCTGGCAAATAAATTTAAATCGATGGTTAGCCTGGAATTTGGGCCGAAGACAGTGAGGAAATTGGCGATAATTTCCGGTGGCGGAGGTCAGGCTATCCCGTCTTTGCGCAGTCTAGGCATCGACACATTTATCACTGGAGAATGTAGACAACACAGCTATTCTGAGGCCTATGAGCACGACTTAAATGTTTATGTATGTGGACATTACGCTACAGAACGATGGGGGATTATAGCCCTGGCCGATGAGCTATGCAGTGCATTTTCTCTGCCCCATGTTTTTGTGGAAACTTCCTGTCCGCTGTGAAATCTAATTATATGTGAATGTGTTTTGTTTCTTATTTCTCAGCAAAAAATTCCTTATGGTCGTCATTCCCAAAGCCTTAGAGTCTTCTAACACGTAGTGACCGCAGTCATTTAATTTTATCACATGAGGATCCTCAAACGCATCTATCCAGGTTTGTAAAAAGGATTCGGTGAAACAGAAATCTTGCAGGCCCCATAGGATAAGCGATTTCTTTTTTCGTAGTAAATGAAGATTTTGGCTTATTTTCATCAATGTGGCCCAGGATCTGTGGTTAGGATCCATTGGTATGTCTTGCACAAACCGCAACGTGGCAATCCGATTGGCTTTGGAATTATATGGATAGAGATAACATTTGCGGACTTCGCTGGTTACCGGATACCTAAGAGACATATAGCTTGATCCAATGGCAAATAGGTTAAACCTAAGTATGAGAAATTTTGCGAGCCATGATGTTCTGCAAAAATTTATTCTTTTCGGTATCTCCTTGGACGGGAACGCTGCTCCATTCATTATTGTGATGGTTTCAATGCGTTCTGGCCATCTTTCAGCAATCGCCATGCCTATGGCACAACCCCAATCATGCATCACCAAATGAAATTTATCAAAATTTAGACTTTCCGTAAGATCGCAGGCATTGCGTATGTGATTATCTAAGCAATAGTCATATTTTTGTGGCTTATCGGATAATCCGCAGCCCAGGTGATCAAAGGCAACGCACCGAAAGCTACTATGCATGGTTTTTACTAACTCTCGGAAATAGAAAGACCAAGTAGGATTTCCATGGAGCATCAATACTCCCTCACCTCGGCCCTCATCCACATAGTGCAGTCTGTGTCCATTCTCATTGACAAAAAAATTATTATAAAAGGGATATTCCTCTTTTAAATACTTTGGTAAATTTAATTCAAACATTTTCATAATTTATGTAATTAACCAGTGAAATAAAATAATATATCTCCGGCAAAACCGACGATCATACTGCTTATATAAATAATGTGCCAAAATATGTAATTTATGATATGGCCGAAAAGAATACGAAACTGTTGCATGTTCACCAATATAAACAAGGCCAAGTAAGACCAGTGAGCTACAATAATAAATGTTTCTTCTCGCATATTTATTAGATATCTAAGTAAATGTGAACCATCCAGTGGTGGCAAGGGTAAAAGATTAAAAACTGCTATGGATATGTTGATTATAATGGCAAACTCGAGTAATTCTCCAAGATTGGAATTGTACCTCATCATAGGCAAACAGCTGATAATCGCGAGAAAAATGGCAGTAATGAGGTTAGACAATGGTCCGGCCAAGCTGGTGCATATATCCCCCAATGCTCGGTGTTTAAAGTTATAAATATTTACTGGCACCGCTTTTCCCCAACCAATGATAGATATGCCGTTGGGAACCATCACCATGAGCAATGGGATGAAAACACTGCCAATCCAGTCCAGGTGTGCAATTGGATTTAATGTAAGCCGACCATAGTCCTTAGCTGTGTGGTCACCAAACAAATAGGCAACCAAAGCATGAGAAAATTCATGAATACTATTGGATAAAATAAACAGCAAATAACAGGCGATTGATTGCTGTATAGAAAAATTCATCTATTCCTATGGAACTGATGATTCATTAAAAATCAACAATAACTTACAGTTTTGGTCTTTTAATGTAAAAAATTCTACGAATAGGTGTTATTTTTCTGGTAATCAATCATTGTTATCCTCATTCTCAGAGACACTATCGGTTGAATCTTTTTTCTTTGTAAATATCTGAAATGATGGCTAGTTATTTATTGTACATTTAGAGCTATCTTTACAGCTATCATCGGTATAGATATTTGGTGATTCCTCTTCGTCATTGCCTTCCATGTAGTTGCTATCTTCATCGCCGAAATTCTCATCGGATGTGCTATTATTGGCACTGCCTTCGCTATCTTCGGCATTCAGCCATTGGGTAATCTTATTAATGGCACAATTAAAGATTTCTTGAACATCAGCATTTGTAGTGGAAGGTAGACAGAGTATAAGATCATAGAGTTCATAATGAACGATAATACTAATTATTTTTCCAATAAATTTCACCAATACACCTATGTCCGGCGCTTCAGAAAAATTTAGTATATCAATGGAATTTGGCGTTTCGGCAGAATTTGGCGTTTCGGCAGAATTTATGGCATAAACAATCTGATAAATTGACCATGTAATCACTGCAGGACATCTATATTCTGGATCAAATATTCCGAGCGTTCCTGTATCCTCGCCTTCGGTTTCATTACTCGATAGATTGATCAATTGTGATCTTAATAATGCTGCAGGTATATGTAATTTATTCATAAAACGATTCATAAAATTTTTCCATTTTTCAGATATTAAATTATATTCTTCGATTAACCAGTTTGTTACATTAGGATCATAGCGACAGCAAATTTCGTTCCATATGTAAAAAAGACGCAGCACATCTTTACAAATTGCAGTATCATTACTGACTAAGGTAGTGCTATTAATGCTATTGTTAATATTATTTTCTATTTTATCGAATAAGTTTTTGAGGAAACCAATATTTCGTGAATTTAAGGCGGATTTGGTAATACTTTTTATAATGATTTCGAGAGAAATATATTCATTGTCATGGGATAAATAGAACTGCTGGTGGCCGATGGGGATATTATATTTTTGCTTATCCAGTAAATTTTCGAAAATGGACAATTCGGTTGTCGCAGTTTCTTGTTCCTGAGATTCTCCTTTGTCATCGGCATTATCGCCACCATGACTATTAATAAACAAGCCGCCAAATAAAATTTGGCAGCTAAGAACACTAGTTAAAACTATTTTTTTCACGATAATTTATTAATCCTGAGGCCCATCAGCTTGAATGGAACTATTTTCAAGCGAAGTATCTTTCAAATCATTATATATTTCATAAAATGTTTTTCCAGAATCGGTTTTTTTGGCTTCGATAAAGAATGCTTTATTTTTAGCTGACTTTTCGATTTTTTCGTGTATTTCTTCCATATTTTGTAATATTTTACATAAATCTTCATCTGATGCATTTTTATTATAGGTAAATTTATTCAACCAATCTATACAATACAACAGCATCTGATTATCGTTTAAAGAAGTTGTTTCATTGGCAGCTTTATTCAGCCAGAATGATATGAGCTCAAAGATGGAAACTAATTTGTTTTTAGGATCTGATAAAAATTCATTCAATATTGGTATAATATTTTTGCACGTATCTTTAAAATTATCATCAGCATATTTGATTACATTGGCACCATTTATTAAATCCATTATTAAACATGCATAGCCACCAATTTTAGCTATCTGCCCATCGTCTAAATTCTCCATTGTGCATAGTTTTTCTAATTTTTGGAGCACATCGAGAATGATATGTAACACACTTAGTACCACATTTTTATCCGAATTTTTGTCGTCTATTTTATTTTTAATTTCTTCCACGAGAGCAGAAACGTTTTCAATGTAGGCATTCACATCATTTATAGACGTTTCATCATTATCTGTAAGTTCTTCGATCTGAGTATTCCGATCTAAATCTAGTGCTTCTGCTGATAAATCTAATGCTTCTGCTGATACAGCCTGTGCGGCATTTAATTCTCCTTGATTTTCAGCGACTTCATCCGATGCGGCATTCAGTTCTCTTTGATTTTCAGCGGCTTCATTTTCAATTGGTTGTACCACTATTTCTATGATCATTTCTTCATTTACTTGTCTTCGAACAGTTGATTCAGTATCATTGCCTTCTATTATATTAATATTATTTATATAATCTTTTGCAGATAAATTCCATGGTAGAAATGAAGAGCACAGTGTCCCAACCAAAGCCAATCTTTTTATAATAATTTCATTTTTCATAAGTCGTCTCCTATTTTTGCGTTATATCGACGAACGTCAAGCCTATGATTTATGTTTTTTTTACAATTATATAAAATTCAAGTTTGTAGACCTTTACCATTGACAATTATTTTAGCTTTTATGCACTAAATGGTGTTTTGGGGGATTAGCTCAGCTGGTTAGAGCATCTGCTTCACACGCAGGGGGTCGGTGGTTCGAGTCCACTATCTCCCACCAGTGTGATGAATTTTGTAAAAAAAGTAAAATTCAATGTATTTGTCCTTGGTCAGCCTCTCAAATTCTTTGCTAAATTGATTGTTTTTGTTGCTAGGCTTTAGCTTTTCCTGTCCACAGCATTGGTGCTAAAAATTGCTTATTTATTGATTTTTGATGAAGTGGGTATCAATTTTTTAGCTCTGGTTTTATTCGTAGATGGTTTTCTGCGGCTATCCAATTTGAGGAAGGAAGTTTTCTTTGGCGAGGATTTTTTTCTAACTTGTGGTTTTTTAGGGTTTTGATAGCTATGTTCTTGAGAATAAAATGGATCTGGCAAAAAGCCCACTTCATCAATTTCTTCGGCAACTTCGTCGATGATGCAATCATTATCTATTCTATTGTAATAGTGGTGTAGCTCAAGAAATGGCCAATGGATTCTATCATTATTATTATAATCGCTGATTTTCATGCATTCGCGATAGGCCAGGATTAATATGGTGGCTGCATTTCTTGCCGTGGTTTGCTTCTTTGCAGAGAGATATGCATTGGCCATGTTTTTTCTATTTTTCACGGAATAAACAGTGCTGTCGAATTCGAAGGCGGAAATCATTGGGCATAGAACAGCCATTACCAATATTGCCAAAACGCTCAGCAGCTTAGTTATAATTGAGTGTAATTTTATTGCTCCATTGGGTCAATGCCATTAATGCAGGTATGAATAATACAGTGGGCTTTGGTGAGAATTTTTTTTTAATCATTAATTAACAATTTATTCATAACATATAGTATATCTTCGCTTTGCAGTACTTCTTTTTCATTATTTTTTTCCTTTTGGTGTATTTTTTTCTGTTTAAGTAATCTCTTTTTTTTGTTTCTATTTTTTGCCATGGCCTTCTGTTGGGCGGTGGCACTTTCATTTTCATAAAAATTATCCTGTTGATCGAGCATGAATTCACTTTTTTCTATTTTTTTAGCAACTTCGTAGATAACATTATTGGAATATAAGGAATTGAAATAATCATTTTGGTTAAGAAACTTAAATTTACCATGCCTAGTGGATCTATTGTTATTGGCTTGTGTGTATTCACGGAAGCCGAAGACCAGCAAGGTGGCTGCATTTTTTGATGTCTTTTGTTTGCTGGCTATTTTGTATAGGTCATACATGTCTTTCATGCATTTAATATTGTAAGTTTTTCCATAAAATTCGAATCCGGAGGCAGATAGACTGATGCTTATCAATCCTAATATACTTATTATTAATGTTTTATTCATATTTTTTTAACAATTTAATATGAATCAAATGTCAAATTTTTTAGCCATTATTTTTGGCTGTGGCAGATAACTTATATCCGCTTTGTAATTTTTATTCTTCGATTCCATTTTTTTTCTTACATTCTTTCTTTGGTTTACGCAATGGCGCTTTTTTTATGTTTTTCGTCCTAACTCTAGTTTTGGTAGTGATATTTTCATCCATATCGCTATCTTTTTTTTGATTGATAATAAAATTTTCTTTCTTCATTTTTTCCATAACCTCATTTATGCCTTTTCATCAGCCATTATACAATGATCATCGTCATTATGAAGATCAAGGAAAGGCAATGATTTTACATTAAAAATTTTGTAGTCGACGGCCTTCATGTATTCTCAATGGGCCAAAATTAGCATGGTGGATGCATCCTTTGTGCTGCTTTGGCTATGGGCAATTTCGTACATATACTGCATGTTGCCTATGGTTTTAACTTTGTAAGCGATGCCATTAGGTCTGAATATGAAGGTAGATAGATGGATGCTCATTAGGCCTAATATGCTTATTGTTAATAATTTGTTCATGATTTTTGTTTATTTGGCCTATGAAATTGCTAGATCAATGGCATTTGTGTTATTTGGGCCAATGGATTACGTTTTTTTATAGATTCAATGCTAGAGAGTTAAGTTTGTAGTCCTAGGTTTTTTACATTTACATCAGGACGCTTGGCCGCAAAATAAATTGTGGTATTTCCATGTTTTTTAATTGAAGAAGATTTGAATTTAGCCAGTGGATTATTCGCTATGCGGTTTGATGGAAAATTCATAACCCTAGAAGGGATAGAAGGCACCGGCAAGTCGACTCAAATGTCATTTATTGCGAAAGAGTTATCCGGGCGAGGTCTGGATGTGCTAACTCTTCGAGAGCCGGGTTGTACGAAGATCGGCGAGAAGATCAGGAATCTATTGCAATATGATGAGGAGTGCGGCCATATGTTGCCGGAGACAGAGTTGCTCCTTTTTGAAGCTAGCAGAGCCCAATTGGTCCGGGAAGTGATTACTCCGGCCCTTGGCGCAGGTTCCTGGGTTGTTTGTGATAGATTTTTCGATTCCACCACGGCCTATCAGGGGGCCGCCAGGAAATTGCCCATGCCCATAATTGAATCTTTAAATTCTTTTGCAGCAGATGGTTGTGTGCCAGATATGACGATCATCTTCGATATGGATCCGGCATTGAGTTTAGGACGCTTGGTTGGCCGAAACGTTGATTTGGATAGAATAGAGACCGAGGATTTGGGATTTTTTTCGTTGATTCGGAAAAAATATCTCGAGATGGCTAAGGATGATGGTAGATTCGTGGTTGTAGATGCATCCGTAGAAGCAGATACGCTTAGCAAAAAAATAATTGATGAAATCACGAGAAAATTTTTTTAATCTGGAAATCGGAAAAAATGTACTATCCATCGATCCGGATCGACTGGCCCAGGCGGTGATAGTTCATTGCGATGATATGTATTCTGCTATAAAAGCTTCTAGACAAATGGCCGAAGCTTTGCTTTCGGCGAGGTGCCATAGTAATCCTGATCTGTTTGAGCTTAGGCCCATGGGTAAAGGAGGCTTGATAAAGGTCGAGCAGGTCAGAGGCTTGATATTAGAGCTACAGAAATCGCCCTATTCTTCGAAGCGTAAGGTGGCGATTATCTATGAGGCCGATCGACTGGGAGCAGCTTCATCGAATGCATTGTTAAAAACCTTAGAAGAGCCGCCGATGGATTCGTCCATCATTTTGGTTACTGGAAAATATTTTAGTTTGCTAGCCACAGTGCGAAGTAGGTGTGGATTAATTCGGCTGCCTAAGGATTCTGATATGATTGTTAATAGATGCCTTATTCAGTGGCTTGATGGAATTTCTGATTGGGTTCGTTTATTGATCCAAGGAAGGCTATCATTGGAAGCCGGAATTGTTCATTGCTATCTGATTATTGATCAATTGGAAGAAGTTTTGGATTCTCTGGTGAAAGAATTTGTTAAAGGAAATAACCCTTCTACTCTTTCTGCTTCTTTTACTTTTTCTGATGGAGAAGATGTCGATAATGTCGCTGGAGATCAGCTAAAAATAGCCCAAAACAAAGTTTTTTCTGCGATGGAAATCCGATTATCTGAAATTTTTTATGCCATTGGAAATAATAAATTATTGTCAAGCTTCATAAAAGTCATAGAATCTCTAGAAAATGCTGCAAGAGCTACTGAGATGAATAGTAGCATGGCCGGAGCTCTGGAAAGCGTTTTATTATTGTGTTTAAAATACTTAGCCGAGGTAGGATATGACGAATGCGAGGTTTCGAGAAATAGTTCAGACATGGCTTGATTCCATAAATAATGTAAAAAACGAAGAGTTTACCATCGATGATACTGGTAGGTGTAAATTTTTTTTCAGAAATATGGAGTGCATTTTGGAAGTCCCCGATGGTAGCGACAGATTTTTCATATATGCGCCGCTGATGGAGGTGCCGAGCAATTCAGATGGACTATTATATTACGCGTTATCGCTGAATTTGTTTCAAATAGAAACCGTGGGTACGACTTTAGCCATCGATAGGTCGGCAAATTTTTTCGTACTGTCCTATCATGCCCTGATATCATCCATCGACTCTGAGAAGTTTCAAAAGCTGCTTGGGGCTTTTATTCATACTGCTCAAGCCATTAGTAAAAAACTGTTTAAAGAATGTAAACGCCAATCTGCCTAGAAAATTTGACTGGCTATGGAGGTAATGTTATGAGCGAAATTAATAGAATATGCCAAAATATAAGAAATCTGAAAAATACCGCAGCTGTGGGCCATGGTGAGATGTGTGGAAAAATTAAGATTGATACTAATGAGGTAACAGTTTCAGTCAAACAGAATTCGAAAGTTGCGGCATTTTTCAATAAAAAATTTAATACGACCTTTGGTATAAAATATTCTTTCGTTGCTATTGACGGTAGGAAAAGTAAGTCACTTACAAAAAAACAGGCTATGGAAATGTCGTCACAGGTTGTAACCCAAGGTAAAGTTATAGGCCTAATTGATAAATATGAAAACACTTCAGATCATAAATCTAAAAGTGAAATTATGGATCAATTATCGGCAGAATATGAAGCATTAAGTAAAATTGAGCCTAAATCTAAATTGCAAAACGATACCATCAATAAGATAGTGGATTTTATTAAACCTATAGCATATGAAATGACTACAGTTGGTTTTGCGGCGCAATATGCGACAAAACCAGAGGTTTTTAAAGCCTTAATAAAGCCAGGTGAATATCCTTCGATAGATAGGCTTGTCAGTAAAGGAATAGGCGAGGAGGAAAAGCCTATTGAGATTGGTGAATATATGGATGCAAATAGTATGTATGATGCATATGATAAAAGGTCTGTTACATATGAAGGTAAAGAGATTACAGCTTACTATTGCTATAAAAAAGAGCTATTGGATCCTGACTCCAAAGCACTGCCAAAGCTAGTTTTAGATACTTCGTGTGAATTAGAAAGTATTGACCATCAAAGCGGGAAATTAATAAGAGGGAGGAAAACTGATAAAAACAAGGAAGGAATGCTAGCAAAAGATGTTTTGTCTGGTTTTGTTGAGATATATAAACGTGCCGAGGATTCGACAGAAAAATCTATAGAACTGGCTAAGATAGCAAATTCCATTGATCATTCACTTCAGCAACATGTAGTGTATGGCAAACCTGCAAATGTTTCTGCTACAGTGGCCCAATATGTTACTAGGCCTGTGGAATATAAAAAGAACGGAATTAAGCATATCGCAGAACAGATGCGAAATTTGTGCAAAGAGGTTGGAACCGAAAGAGGCTTTACGAATGATGAAAATGCCACAATTAAAAAAGTAGCTGAAATTATTGGCCAAGATGCAGTTGATAAAATTATAGATGAAGAAATTTCAAAGAAAAAGGAAGTGCCATTGTGAGATCATTGCAAAATTGCCATCATCTGGCGATTATCATATCTCGCCAATGATTTATATTTGCACAATTTATGCAAAATTATAAAATCTATGTAGAGCAGAGAGATAATTTGCCTTCCCAGTGGAATGTAAACGTCAACCTGCTTAGAAAATTTGACTAACTATGGAGGTAATATTATGAGCGAAATTAATAGAATAAACCTAAGCCAAATGATAAGAAATCTGGGCAATGCTGCAGTTAAAGGCAGTGGTAAGGAGGTCAAGCAGTCCATTAGGTTTAAGACTAATGAGGGTGAGACTAAGAAGGCTAGTATGGTAACAATTTCAGCCACGCAGAGTTCAAGAATTGCGGCATTTTTTAATAGAAGATTTGGTACGACCTTTGGCGTAAAGTATTCCTTCGTTGGTCTTGACAATAGGAAATGTGAGTCACTCACGGCGAATCAGTTAAAAAATGAATTTAAAAATGAAGTGAATAATTTTAAACAAGATTTAAAGACGGAAAACCAATAAAATACAACAAAATTAAATATGCCTATGAATGATCTTCATAGTTATATGAATAACAGCCATAGAAGAATTATTCACATGGAGCGTTCTGTCACTGCTATTGTAAATTTTTTAGAAAACAATGGTGTAAGGCAAATAGATAAAGAACGGGGTTATGATATTGGGAAAGAATGGGCTCAGAATTCGATTAGAACTGTATTTGATGCTGAAGAAGGAAATAAAATTATTAATGGAATAATAGAAAATCAGTACATCAGTAAAACGGAAGAATGCGCATTAGCGGCGCTAAAAGATATAAACAATGAGCTGACTAAAATTCAGAATATGCTGAACTCTCAGCCGATTGGAGATGAAAAAAATGTCGTCATTCAAATTAAAAGCGGCTCTGGATGGAATCGTACTATTCTGGTTGGGAATGCGGCTGAGCTGACCAATAAAAATATTAAACATTGCAAGGAAATTTTGAATAAATATAACATCTGACAATGCGGGCCAGCATGGCGAGATCATTGGCTAGTAAATTGCTAAACATCATAGAGATTCCATAATTTCTAAAAAATGAATTGATACAATTTTCCTTGCAAAGAGGCTGTAAAATCATAAAATAAAAAAAGTTTTAGGGTCCATCGGAAGCATATTTTAGGGATAAATAGTTAACCGAAAAATTTTTAGGAAATCCCTGATTGGATATCGGTCTGCCGTTGACCTGTGGTAATATTATAAACAGGAGGATAGGATGAAAGATGTCGACACAAACTCTCTCAAGTCAAATAAAGGTAGCAATGAAGCTAGCCAAATGACAATGAATAAAGATAGCGAGAAAATAATCAATGCTAAGGTAAATAATGACGTGGGCAAAGGGAATACAAATGGTGTAAATGTTTCTGTAATAAAAAATGGCAACATTTTTCAACGAATTGTTAATGGAATTTTCAAAACAGATTTCGGCGTAAAATATAATCTAACCAAAATTGGTTTTAATCGTGCGAAATATAATATCAGCAATGTTAAACTTAGAGATAGAAATATAAATGTGTTTAACAAGGTGGCTGTGAATGTGACTGACAAAGAGACATTGGCTAATGAAATGACGAAGCTCATGAAGAATAAACTAAAAACCCAGGCAACAGCCCAATCTAAATTAACGCCAGAGCAGGCAAAACAAAAATTTATAGAATTCTCGAAACGGAATTGCGTTGGGCTAGATAAACTAAAGATGGAGAATGATGTGAATGCCTTTATGAGAGAATACAATGAAGATTATTCTTCCGAAGAGGCGCAATACAAATTGGTCAAAATCCGTAATGAAGTTTCCAGGGAAATGAATATATTGAAAACAATAATGGAAGCCATGGATGGTATGAAAAAAAATGATGCTTTATATTTCCATAAATACCAAGTCCAGGCCAGTAAGCTTGTCAGTCGACTAGAAGAGATATCTGCGGAAATCAATAATATGATGAATCTGAGTTTTGCTAGCAAAAAATAATGATTTGCTGGTTGCATTACAAAGCATTATCCTAGAAGATGTTTGCTATCGGGTTAGGCCATGAAGGGTTTGGGATGTGAAATTTGGCCAGACTCAGAAGCAGAATCAAAGGTAAATTTCTCTTGATTTAGATAAGGAAAGGTCGAA
>JAIRTH010000002.1 GCA_031255005.1 Puniceicoccales bacterium
CCCAAAGCCTGGCATATTCAGTACCGTGGCCCAGGTTTACTATCATAGGCTCCAGATTTGCACTGGCAGATTTTGGCAATTTAACTTCGGCATAGAATGGCATGGCTACACGGATGTCGTGACCAAGCTCAGCCAGATGCAGAGACAATGACGCTACGCAGTCGCCTAAACCCCCGGTTTTTGCAAATGGCACACATTCCGGAGAAACCATTAAAATTTTCAATTTTCTCGACATTCTTATTGAAAATTGCCATACTAAATATATAGGATGTAGAAGCATGCGCAAGAGTTTTGGAAGCAAACATGGCCCCATTTATATTTTTGTTGCCATGATTTTGTTTTTCTTGGCTTTGGTAGCTTTTGGTATTTCCATTGAGTTAATGCGATCTTCCCTTGACCATGGGAGCAAAAATAATCTTGTTGAAATGAATAATATTATGAAACCTGTTGAAGCTAATGAAAATAATTCTTCGGATGAATTTCATCCCTTTTGTCATGAAGTGCGACCCATTCGATGGAGTAGGTTGAATGTAGAATCTGCCCTTCGGGATGTGGATTATGCCATAGGGTTGGCGCAGGACAGAATTGCTATTCTTCGGGCAATGCCTTTGGATCAGGTTAGTTTTGAAAACACCATAGTGGCTATGGAGTATATCAATGAAGAGCTGTCACAGTTTTCTAACTTTTTTGGGCATTTAGATGCCGTGGCCAATTGTGATGAAATAACCAAAGCAATGCCAATGATTTTGGCCAAAATATCGAAATTTACTCTATCGATTCCATTGGATCAAGAGCTGTGGAAAAGGGTTGAAGCCTGTGCCAAATCCAAAAAGATAAACGAGCTATCGCCTACCAAAAAAAGACTCCTTAAAAACGTCGTTGATTTTTTTATGGATCATGGTACCAATTTGGACGCAAAATCTAAGGCCAGATTGATGAAGATAGATGAAGAACTTTCGCAGCTATGCTATGAATTCGGGCATAATGTATTGCAGGCTAGGAATGCCTGGGAGAAATTTGTTACCAAAGATGAATTGCTTGGACTGCCTGAATCGGTGATGAAATCCATGGCAGAGGATGCTGAAAAAGCTGGAAGGCCCGGAGAGTATAGAGTTTCATTGAAGGATAGCTATATTAATATTTATGCTTGGTATCTGAGTAATGAAGAATTGCGAAAGGAAATATTGATGAAAGCCAGAAATCTTTGCCGAGATGATTCATTTTCGAACCGAGATATGGCTAGAAAAATACTGACATTGAGAGATGAAAGTTCAAAATTATTGGGCAATGATTCCCATGCCAGTTTTGCCCTAAAGCATAATATGCTGAAAACCAAAGCTGATGTGGATAAATTTTTAGCAGAGGTCTATGAGAATGCGAAATCGCAATTCAATGAAGATGTGTTCTCATTGAAGGACTATGCCAAGGAATTTTACGCCCATGCAGATCCGAAGGGTGAATTGACTCCATGGAATGTGGCCTATTTATATCACAAGAAGATGCAGCATGAATTAGATAATTTTGATAAGGAGCAATTGAGGCCATACTTCGAAATCAATCATGTGATGAGTGGACTGTTTAAAATAGTGGAGGAATTATATGGCATAAAAATAATCGAAAAAAAAACCGCGTTCCTTGAATCAAAAGATGATAAATGTCCAATGGATTGCATAGAAGTTTGGGATAAAGATGTGAGATATTACGAAATTTTTGAGAACAATGGCGATTTCATTGGTGGATTTTTTGCTGATCTATATCCTAGAAAAAATAAGCATTCTGGGGCTTGGTGTTGTGATCTCATCGATGGTGGTTTGAACAGCCGTGGCGGATGGCAACATCCTGTGGGTGTTATATGTGCGAATGTTACAAAACCTACCCAAGGAGAGCAGTCGCTGCTACAGCATCGAGAGGTTGCCACCATTTTTCATGAATTTGGCCATCTTATGCATTTGATGTTTGGCAATGTGGAATATCCATCCATAAATGGTTATCATGTGGCCATAGATTTTGTAGAATTGCCTTCACAGTTGATGGAGAATTTTTGTTGGGAGCGCAGATCATTGGATATTTTTGCTAAGCATCATGCCACCGGAGAGCCAATTCCGGATGATTTGTTCGATAAATTATTGAAATCACGTACGTTCATGGAAAGTTTAGCTTTGATGCGGCAACTGGAGTTGACCGTAATGGATTTAGAATTACATGGCAATTATTCTAAGTATCATTCATCAAAGAGTTTAGATGGTGATATTGATGCCGTTTTAAGCAAATATACCATAGATTATAGCGAAAAACCTAACAACATCATGTGTCAATTCAGCCATATTTTCAGCGGCGGCTATGCGTCGCAATACTACTCCTATATGTGGTCAGAAGTACTTGATGCAGATGCATTTACGATATTTCAACACCAAGATGTTGTCACCAGAGAGGTGGGCAATTTATTTCGGAACAAGATATTGAGTGTGGGAGACAGCGTGGATCCACTGGAAAGTTTTAGGAATTTTGCCCAAAGAGATCCTGATATTAAGCCATTTCTGTTTCGGCGAGGTTGTTTGAAATCCAGTATTATAGGGAAAGAAAAAGAAAAAAAATAAAAAAAGGAAAAAAAGTCTTGCATTTAATCAAAGGCATTTTTTAGTGATGGAACCGTTATTTTTTTTCGATGAAAGCTATTATTGAGACCCAGGGGAAGCAGTTGACCGTTAAAGCTGGTGATATTGTTTTTGTGGATCGCTATGTTGGAACCCAAGCCGGAGATGTTGTTGATATAAAGAAGGTTCTGGTGATTGGATCTGGCGATGAAGTTAAAATTGGTGCACCCTATGTGGTTGGTGCTGTGGTTAAAGTAAAGATTTTGGAGAATAAGCGCGGGAAAAAGTTGCGTATATTTAAAAAGAAGCGCAGGAAGGGCTATGCCAGGAGAAGGGGGCATCGCCAGGAATTGTCTGTGCTAAAGGTTGAATCAATAACAGCTTGAATGAAAGGAAGATAGATGGCGCATAAAAAAGGTCAAGGAACTTCCAGGAATGGTAGAGATAGTAATAGCAAGAGGCTTGGTGTGAAAAAATATTCTGGCGAGGTTGTTTTGGCCGGAAGTATAATTTTGCGGCAGCGAGGCACGAAGATTCATCCTGGCAAAAATGTTGGTTTAGGGCGAGATTTCACTTTATTTGCGTTGGCCGATGGAAGAGTTGAGTGGGATGGCGCACATCGAAAAGTTCATGTAATATCTTCTGCTGTAAAGCAATAGCGAAGGGTAGAGGTTTTGCCTGCGAAAACATTTTTTTGTCTGTTTTTTAACTGTGGAGATAAATTAGCGAGGGTAGTGGATGGATGGTGGCTGCTGCCATGTTTGATAAATTTGTATTATTTCCGATGAAATGTTCGATGGAAGGCCTAAAAGTTTTAGGCAAAGAGAGGGCGTTTTTAGTTGAATTGATCATTGGAACTATTTCTTTCCCGTTGATATTGTGGTGGTTAGGAGTTGGTGTAAAATTATTTTTGGTGGTTATTTCCTATTTTATGATATTAGTTACCGAGGCGTTGAATACTGCCATAGAAAATATTGTGAATCTTATGTCTCCGGAGTATAATTGTTTTGCGAAAAAAGCCAAAGATGTGGGTAGTGCCGCTGTTTTTATTGCCATAGTCAATGCCTTGGTTATATTGGGTATATCTGGCTATTAAATGATTGGCCGGGAAGAAGTTAATCTAATTTTGATACTGCAAGGTTATGACAGTAGGCTGGTTTCTGTTTCCGAGAAATTAAAAAATTTGCCGAAGGAACGAGCGAAAATTGAAAGGGCTATGGTCGATGAAAAAAAGAAGCTATCTGATTTAAAAGCAAGTAGTTCTGCCGCAGAGATGGAGTTCAATCGGGTGAATTTTGAAATGGAATCAATGGGGCAAAAGTTGATAGAATTGAAGGTTAAACAGGCTTCGGTGAAAAAAAAAGAAGAGTATGCACTGTTGCAAAACCAGATTATTTCCATGGAGGAGAAAATCGAACAGCTTGAAAATGATAGTGTTATGCTGCTTTACTCCTTGGATGATCTAAAAGTTGAACGAGATAGGATGGCCACGGAAGTGGATTTATGTCTGAATAGGTTTAGTAACGAATTGTTGCAGAATAGGTTATTGCAGGAAGATCTGGAGAAAAATATTTCGGAATTGAATGCAAAAATTGGAGGTATGCGAAAAACGGTGGCCAATGAAAATTTGCTGAGAATGTATGATCTTGCTAGGCAAGGAGTAAAGCGTATGCCTGTGGTGGTTGTTGTGATGGATGGCCGCTGCAAGGGGTGCAATATTAGGATTTCCAATGATACTTTGGTTGCTCTAAGGCGTACTGAAACCTTTTGTCACTGTGAGGCTTGTGGGCGGTTGTTATATATGGAGCCGTCGGATGAGATTTTTGATGGTGAAAATGATTGATTTTGGTTTAAATTTTTAAGATATTTGGGGCGTTATGTTTAGCATTCTTCCAGGTTTTAGAGATTTTTATCCGGCCGATTGCGCCGAGAGGAATTATATATTTCAACGAATTCGCGATACGGCGAAGTTATTTGGATTTGAGGAGTATGATGGTCCGGTGCTAGAGCCGTTGGAATTATTCACAGAAAAATCTGGCCAAGAGATTGTGTCTCAACTATTTAGCTTTACGGATAAAGGTGGGCGTCAGGTGGCCATGCGGCCGGAAATGACACCGTCTTTGGCTCGAATGGTTGGTTCGAAGGCCAGTTCACTTAAAAGGCCGATTAAGTGGTTCGATATCAGCGAGTTATATAGATATGAACGGCCTCAAAAAGGGCGATTGCGTTCGTTTTACCAATTCAACGCGGATATTTTTGGGGAATCAGATGTGTTGGCAGATGCCGAGTCGATGGCCTTACTCATATCTGTGCTTAGGTCTTTTGGTTTGACAGATCAGGATTTTCATATAAAATTAAGTAGCAGGAAGCTTTGGAGTGTTTTTTTTCAGCTTCATGGAATTCCAATGGCAGATTCATCTAACATATTGAATATCATAGATAAATCAGACAAAGAGCCGATGGATATCATTGTGGGAAAATTGGACGCTTTGGGTCTTGATGGAGTTGAATTGTTGCAAAAAATAAATGAATTCATCGCGGCAAAAACCGTTGAGGAAATTTACGAAAGATTGGCAAATTGCAAATTATTTACTTTGGCAATGGAGCCATTGGTTTGCCAGAGCCTCGAGGATTTATCAAGACTATTGGAATACATCGAAATGTTTGGCCTACAGGAATATGTGGTTCTTGATATGGCCATTGTCCGAGGACTTGCCTATTATACAGGATTTGTATTCGAGGCCTTCGAGCGCCTTGGTAAATCCAGGGCTTTAGCCGGTGGAGGTAGGTATGATGATCTCACAAAAAAAATGGGCTATGCTGAATTGCCGGCGGTGGGCTTTGCCATAGGAGATGTCACATTGGCTAACTTATTGTCAGAGAAGGAGTTAATTCCTAATCTAACCAAATCGATGGATGTATTTATGGTTTTCGATGATGAGTTCAAAAGAGAAGCCATGGGGGACGTTATTTTGTTGAGAAACCATGGCCTGTCATCGGAGTTTTCGATCAAGCGAGTTGATGCTCATCGGCAACTGAAGATGGCTGCCGCGGCCGATGCAAAAATAGCCATTATTTACTCAGCCAATGTTCCAGATGTGCCTAATTTTGTGCTAGTTCGTCGCATGAGTGATCGAAAGGAAGTGGTTATTGCCAGAAGTGATTTGCTAAAAATTTTGGATGAGCTATTAAAATGAATTGTGAAGAAATTTTTTGAATTGGCATCGAGTTGCGATTGCCTAGACCAATTTTCCCGTAAAGTTGTTCTGGAAAAAGGTACAATTGGGTCGATTTTTGGATACCATGGAAGTGAAGTTGAAATTTGCACATTGACTGGTAACTATAAGATGAACAAGGAGTTATTTGATGAATCCATTAAAAAAGATTCCAATCTTGGCGATATGGTTCCGGATGTGGATTTCATTTGGGAGCAGCTGAAAACGGTAAATGATCCAGAAATTAACGTAAATATTGTGGATTTAGGCTTGGTCTATGGCATTGATGTGATTCATTGTGATGAAAATTGCATAAAAATTATGGTGGAAATGACCTTGACTTCGCCCATTTGCCCACTGAGTGAAGTTATTCAACAAGAAGTAGTTGATGTTATTTCCTCTTCCTGTACCGTGACCGAAGTCATTGTCAATTTTGTCTGGGATCCGCCTTGGCACAGAGATATGATGACGGAGTTTGGTCGCATGGAACTTGGTTTGCAATGAAATATCTTTTGATTGACGCATTCAATTTGATTTTTAGGAGTTTTTACGCCATACCTTTGTTGACCGGAGGAGATGAAAAAATTCCAGTTAATGCGGCGATTGGCTTCATAAAAATCGTGGAAAAATTAAAAAAAATGGAGTTGCCAGACTCCATTGCGATTTTTTTTGATTCCGCCACCGCAAGTTATAGAAAATCGTTATCATCTGGTTACAAAGCCAATCGGAAAGATGTGCCGCAGGAATTACTGGTTCAGGTGCCATTGATAAAAGAACTTTGTGATGCCTTTGGTTATAGCATTCACCAGCATCCTGGTGCCGAGGCAGATGATATAATTGCTTCTGCAGCAAAGAAATATGGTGCGGACGGAAACCAGGTACTGATGGTTAGCAATGACAAGGATTTGGCTCAATGTGTTTCAAAAAATGTATTCCTAGTTTTATCAAATTCCAATAAAATGGGAGATTATAAAAAATTAAATGAGGCTGGAGTTTTGGAAAAATTTGGCGTAAAGCCTTCACAGATAGTGGATTACTTATCATTGGTCGGTGATGCTTGTGATAATGTGAAAGGTGTGGATGGTATCGGGCCAAAGACAGCGGTAAGGCTTTTGACCGCCTATGAAAACCTCGATACAATTTTTCAAAACATAGATCGTATAACACCAAAACGCGTTATGGAGCAATTACTTATGGCTGGAGTTGTGGTTCAGTTGAACCGCAAAATAATATCGCTGGATGATGAAGTTTGCGATGTGGAATTGCATTCAGGAATACAAGAAAATGTCGATGCGATGGATGCAATCATTGAAAAATTTTCGCTAAAGTCGCTGGCTCGTCATGTAAAAACTAACCAACAGGAATTGAATTTTATGTGATTTTTCCACAATAATTTCGATATGAACTTGATAACTTGGCTTCTTTTTATAATATTAGTTTAGGGAGTGTAGTGTGTGGATCAAGGTTTCATTATAAATATTACGTCAAAGGCAATGATATTGGTGCTGATTTTGTCCATGCCGCCTATTCTTGTGGCCACATTTGTTGGGTTATTAACCAGTCTACTGCAAGCACTTACGCAAATACAAGAGCAAACATTGGGGTTTGCCATAAAGTTGATAGCCACGGTATTGGTATTGTCATTATCGGCCTATTGGATTGGTGGGCAGCTTTTGTCATTTACCGATAATATATTCACATTGTTCCCTAGCTTGTTGAATTAAAATGAATTCTGGTATAGTCAGTAATCTTTCATCGGTTTTCATGGTGATGATGATGTGCATCGTCAGGTTATCTGCAGCACTTTCGTTGTTGCCAGCATTTTCGAAGCAATTCATCGTTGGAATTGGAAGGGGAGTGGTTATTTTTGGCATGGCGCTGCCATTATTTCCATACCTGTATCCGACGCTGCCAAAGTTGGAGCATTTACCGCTTTGGGTATTCATCGCGACCATAGGCAAGGAGGTGATAATTGGTGTGTTACTTGGATTTTTAGGTGGGTTCATATTTTTTGTGGCAGATAGCGTTGGTTTTATCATAGACATACAGCGAGGCTCTTCCATGGCAACGACTTTTGATCCAGTGGCTGGTTCGCAAACTTCATTACTTGGCAGTTTTTTGATTCAGATGATAACCGTATTATTTTTCATGCTTGGTGGATTTTTTTTCTTCATAAAAATGATTTACAAGACCTATGTTTTATGGCCAGTATTCACATTTTATCCGAAATTTGATTCAAATTTTCCGACGTTTTTTTTAGCCCTTGCCGATGAGATGATGGAGGTAATGTTTTGCCTTGCTGGTCCAATTTTGATAGTTTTATTTTTGGCTGAGTTTGGCCTTGGAATGATAAGCAGGTTTGCACCACAGCTGAATGTATTTTTTCTGGCAATGCCTGTAAAGAGTTGGTTATCAATGTTTTTTTTATTATTTTATTTTTCATTCCTTGGGCAACTGTTTGAGTATTACTTTTTTTCCCAGGGAAAGTTGTCAGCGTTCATAAACAAATTTTTTAAATGAGCGGAGATAAAACAGAGATGCCGACGCCGAAGCGCATGCGGGATGCGCGGGAGAAGGGGAATGTGGCCAAAAGCGCCGATGTGAATTCTACGGCGTTGCTCATCGGAATATTTTGTTACATTGGAATGGGATGGGAGGGGCATATGAAAAATCTTTGCGAAATTTTACTCATACCATCCTATTACATTGGCCCCCAGATTGGCGATTATTTTAGGCATGCCATGTGGGGAATTATTTTAAAAATGCTGTTGATAATAATGCCCATGATTGGCATGGTGATGATCATTGGTATCGCAGCAAATTTTGCCCAGGTCGGGTTATTGTTTACAATGAAGCCAATAATGCCAGATATAAGTAAAATCAATCCGATGGCTAAGGCCAAACAGATTTTTTCGATGAAGAATCTGTTTGAATTTGGCAAATCGACCATGAAAATATTATTTCTTGGAATTTTGCTGTATATGTTGGTGAAAAGCGTGATCGACGATATGCTATCATTGCCTTTTTGTGGTATAGGCGGTATCATCGATGTGCTTGGCCCGATAATGAACATGTTCGCGAAAAATGTCATATTTGCCTATATGGTCATGGCTGTTATCGACTATGCGTTCCAGAAGAGGAACTGGACGAAGCAGTTAATGATGTCGAAGGATGAGATTAAAAGGGAATATAAGGAGTCCGAAGGAGATGGCCAGATCAAGGGCAAGAGGAAGCAGATTCATCGGGAGATGATGGAAGAAGATCCGCCCCAGCGGGCGAAAAAGGCCAGCGTGGTGGTTACAAATCCAGAGCATTTGGCCGTGGCATTGTTATATGACATGGAGCTATCGGTATTTCCGTTGCCGTTGGTTTTGGCAAAAGGGATTGGAAAGGTGGCCGAACGAATGATTTCGATTGCGAGAGAAAACAATGTGCCGATAATGAGGAATGTGCCATTGGCCCATGCTTTAATGGATACAGCTGATGTTTTAGAATTTATCCCTGGCGAATTAATCGCTCCAGTGGCTGAAGTCCTTCGTTGGGTCAAACATATGAAAGAGGAACATGCCCAGGGTATTGGACTGGAAGGGCAGTCCTAGAAGTCAATTTTGAAATCGACGAAGCTTTATTTTGGTTTGTTGTGCCTGGCGGAGAAGGAGGGATTCGAACCCTCGGTGCCATTACTGGCACTCCGGTTTTCAAGACCGGCGCAATCAACCACTCTGCCACCTCTCCAAGATAAAGCCATTGGACCTACAACAAATACAACAAATTTATTTCGTTGCCATTAAAATCTTTGGCTTAGGCCTTTTTTACGCTTTTGCTTTATTTTTTTCTATTTTTTCTATTTCTTCTATTTCTTCTATTTCTTTTGTTTTTTCTATTCTTTCCGTTCTTTCCGTTCTTTTTATTCTTTTTATTCTTTTTATTCTTTCTGTTCTTTCTGTTCTTTTGTTTGGTTTTGCTATAGTTTTTCTTAGCATTTGGTTTGGATCTTTTCTTATCCACACTAACATTGCCGCTTTTTTCTCTAGAATTTGTGGCTGATGCACTGGTATTTGCACTTAAATTGCCACTTTTTTCTCTAGAATTTGTGACTGATGCACTGGTATTTACATTAGTATTTATGTTTGCGTTGTGCGTTATATTTGGTGATGATTGAGTTTTTTGCAAGCCTGGATTGGGTTTATTCGCTTCTGTCAATGGTTTAGAATTTTTGTTTTTCCATATGTTGTATAACCTATTTCTTATGTCTTTGTTTTTGCTATTGTCTTTGTTTTTGCTATTACTATATGATGATGGATAGGCTGTATTTAGCCAGATATTAAACACTTTTGCATTAGCTTCTAGTCTTCCATATTTGTTGGCAAGAGCTTCTATAAATGCCGTTTCTATTTCATGAAGTTTGAAAATTTTGAGAGCGCTCAGAACTCTTGTCACTCGCAGATTATTATGATCACTAGGTGAAAGTTTTATTCCAGCACCAGCCCAACTGCCTTGTCGTAGTATGATTTTGTCTCTTTTATCTGTGGCATATTCTAATCCCCAGAATTTAAACATGCGGGAAGCATTTAGCATCATATTCAGCTTAATTTTATATAGCAATGTCTTATCTTGTTTCATCAAATCGTTCAATGTATCCAATGCACTAGATCTATCGATGGTAAGGGCATTACTATTTAGGTATAAATCTCTATTGGCATGGTTAGATTGAGAATGGTTAGGGAATACCACTTGAATATAGTCATGATACGTCTCTAATTCGGTGTTTTTGTCGTTATCGTTACCACTTCTGAATGCTTTGGCACTACTGTAACGGAATTTATTATTGACAGTACATCCACTAATAAAATCAATCCACTCTTTGAATGGTTTAGTTATATTACTATTGTTTTGTACCATAGACGTGCGATTAAAGGCTTCTTGTTCGATGTCATCTATAGTATTTTGTTTTTTTGAGACCATGGCTTTCATGAACTCAAGTCCGCCATCTTCGGTGTTGATGGCACCAACGGCCCTGTGATAGCTCATCAAATACGTTGATAGTAAAGCAGTTAACCCTATTATATATATTTTTAATTTTGTCAAACTTTTCATAATTGTTTCCTTTTTAAATTTATAGTATAGTTTATAGATAAAATAAATGAAGATAGCAAGGATTTTTATTTACGAAAATTATCGAAGATATGGCGAAATTATATTCCAGTCCGCGATTAATTTTAATATATTATAGGATGCGTTTGCCGGGCTAGAAGAAGGTAATTTCTTAGCCTCAAGGGAGATGTACTTGGGCCAGTGTTTTTTATATAGTCCGTGGGCTTTGCCGCCATTGAGAAATATTTGTCTAACATTAGAGCTCTTTAAAATCATTGACAGGTCAGATGGAATGGCATTTTTTATGGTATTGTCGACAGATCCTTCTATGTCGCAGCTTTTTATGACATCCCAGAGGGCGATTTTGTTTTTCAACAGAAATAATTTTTTTTCATTGATATTATTTGGAATTTTAGTGGTTTTAGTAATCCATGCCAATATTTCCCAAAATCGATTCCTTGGATGAGCATAATAAAATCCATCTTCTCTGGATTTCGGCGATGGAAATGATCCCAGAATAAGTATTTTGGAATGTTCATCATAGATTGGTGAAAATGGATGATCTATTCGCATTTTTATTGTTACTTAGATTTGATTTTATGTTTTATTATACAACTGAAGTGTTTCATATTCGTAAATATGATCAAATTAGCAATATATTATAAAAATATCCAAGGAAGAGAGAAGTATCCATCAGATAATGAATAAAAATTAGAGACATATAGAGATATTTTTTAATTAACAGTAAGATATATTGCATTATTTATATGGCCTATGGGTAAAACGGTCCAATTTGTGGAAAAATGTTTTATCAATCAACAATGAAATAATGACCAGTTCGGAGGATTAGGTTGCTGTGTTTATGGCCGAAATCATCCTTGATAAGGTCATATTCATAGGCTTTAGAGGCTGGGGATAGAGGTGCCGCCATGGAGAGCTTCTAGGATGTTATTTGTGGGCGAGCCATCACTGCTTTTTACCAATTTTCCTTCGGTGGCATCGGTCCCAAGATCGCGAAACCATTCCACATGACCGTCTAAAAATGCAATAAATCCGCCTTTATCTCCATAGACGCCAGATGGTGACCATTTGCCATTGGCCTGGAGACCTCTTGTCCAGGCTATGGGTGTTATGGAAGGATCTGCATCCGGAGGGATTCCTATGGCCACATTGACACTGAAGGCTGTTGCTTTGGCGAAAGCGACATCAGGTGTGCCATTGGGTGGTACACATATCATTTTTGATGTTATTTTATTGATGCCAATATCATCTGGAAATATGTACATTCTTGGATCATTTAGACAGCCAGCCTTTGCCAGAATGAATGCCCAATCACTTACTTTGTCGGCTTTGTCAATGGTAGCGCCATCCTTATTGGTACTTATATATTGCAAATAGGCCTTGGCTATCTGACTCAAGGCATTATTGCCTTTGGTTTTTCTGCCTTCTTCCATGAACTTGTTTATTGCAGGCACAAGCATGGATGTGAGGATGCCTATGATTGCTATTGAAGCAAGCAACTCCACCAGTGTAAAACCACTTTTTTGATTGTCCATATCTAGCCCAAGCCTTTCTAATTGTATGGATTAGAGATCATATGTCCATACAAATCTGTCAAATAATATTCGACACCTAACTTTTTCGTTTTTTGCGAGCATGAAGAAAATTTTCCAGTGATTTTATATAATGTTCATCGGTGGATATGTTCAAGACATCTATTTTAGCTTTATTCAATTTATCGCAAAAATATAACTCTTTTTCCTTCATTAATTTAGCGTATTTTTTTATCGATGTTCTGTTCGATGTATCCACTTCTAGTATCTCTCCGGTTTCCATATCCTCTAAGGTTAAGATTCCGACGTTAGGGATGGAAATTTCTCTGGGATCACTTATTTTTACGCACACCAAATCATGATGCCTATCCGTGAGCTTCAAAGCCCTTATCATGTCATCGGATTTTTGGCCCACTTCGTCGGTGGAGAAATCGCTTATTATGAAAATTATAGATTTTCTTTTCAGAATGTTGTTCACATAGCCAAGAGTACCTACAAAATCCGTTCCATTGCCAGTGGGTTTATGGAATAAAATGTCGCGCATTATGCGTAGCGAATGTTTTCTTCCTTTATCTGGTTTGATTAGTTTTTCTATGATGTTCGTGAAAAGTATCAGGCCTACTTTATCGTTGTTTTTATTAGCTGAAAATGCGAATAAGCTGGCCAATTCCGTGGCTATTTCTCGTTTACTCCTGGAGCTGCCAAAGTCCATCGAACCACTCATATCGACGATGATCATCATGGTGAGTTCTCGCTCCTCCTTAAATTTTTTGATGAATGGACGATCCATCTTGGCGGTCACATTCCAATCTATCGTTCTCACGTCATCACCTGGTGCATACTCGCGGACTTCCTCGAAATCAATACCCTGGCCCTTAAATATACTTTTATATGCGCCAATCAGTTGATCATCAAGTAACCGATCAGTGCTTATTTCTAGACGCCGAACATGTTTCAGTATTTTTCTGGTGATTTCGTTGTTGTATGACATTTTTTCGTCTTTTTCATAGATTCATTCTATGGCACAGGTACTGTATTGAGGATCTTAGATACCACGGTTTCCGATGACATATCTTCGGCTTCGGCCTCATAGGTTACGATGACTCGATGCCTAAGGACATCCATTCCAATGGTTTTTACATCATTTGGTGTAACGTAACCTCGGCCTTGGAGAAATGCCCAAGCCTTGGAAGCCAGGGCCAAAGCAATGGTCGCCCTAGGGGAAGCGCCAAAATGAATGAAATTATCCATATCCAACTTAAAATCGCTGGGTTTTCTGGTGGCAAAGACAATATTTATAATGTAATCGCATACCTTTTCATCGATGTATATTTCATCCAAAAGCTTCCTTGATTCTAGGATTACCTCAGGATTGATGATTGGACTAATTTTCGGCATCAATGATATCTTTCCCATGGACGACATTATCTGTTTTTCTTCCAAAATACTTGGATATTCTATATTCAATTTTAGCATAAATCTATCCACCTGAGCCTCGGGTAAAGAATAAGTACCTTCTTGATCCACAGGGTTTTGTGTGGCTATCACTATGAATGGTTTTGGTAAAATAAAGGTTTCTTCACCCAGGGTAACTTGTTTTTCCTGCATGGCTTCGAGCAAAGCGCTCTGAACCTTGGCCGGTGCTCGATTTATTTCATCGGCCAGCACAATGTTTGCAAAAATTGGACCTTTTTTTGTGACAAACTCGGCGGTTTTGGGATTGTATATCAATGTGCCGACTATATCTGCTGGTAACAAATCCGGTGTAAATTGTATCCTTCGAAAATCGGCCTTAACTGCATCGGAAAGGGTTTTAACCGACAGGGTTTTGGCTAGACCAGGTACACCTTCCACCAATATGTGGCCGCCAGCCAATAGGCCAACGATGATCCTATCGATCATATATCTTTGTCCCACAACAATTTTGCTAACTTCGTCTCGCAATAGTGATACCCAACTAGAAGATTCTCTTATCTTATTATTAAGTTCTGCTAAATCTCCGCTCATAACAAATGTTGTCTAATAAAAATATAATCAGTGGCTTACAATGCAACTATGATTTTTGGATTTTTTGAAAATATAGGTTAATATATGGCAATATGAATAAGCCAATGAAAAATATAGTTGTGCCATGGTGGTGAATCGAAGTGTCTAGGTTCCAAAACAGCGGCATATTTTTTACAAAAAACATGAGTATGGTTTCAATGGCCGCCACGCAGGTACCGGCTATAAATAGTGATATATTCATAAGAAAATTTGCATGGATTAGCAATGATATCATTGTGACTGTTCCGGCGACGATGACAAGCCAGGCCATGGGTATGACTATTATATTTGCCACTATACCCACCAGACTTATGGAGCCGAAATACTCAAAGGTCAATGGAATGCTTGCCATATTGGCTGCAATGGAAATGGAAAACGAATCGATGGCACTGAAAGTGATTTTTTTCATCAACTTAGAAATCATGGTTATTTCATCCTTTGGAACGAATTTGTTTATGGTTATCCGAGACTTGAGTTTGTTTGCCAGCGGCACTCCAAGCAGTATTATATAGTAAACAACTCCATAGGATAGCCTAAATCCAGGATCGAATACTAGAACTGGGTCCATCAAAAGAGAGAGTAGGGCTGTGTTGATGAGTCCGGACAATGTGTTTGGCTTTCGATTAAAATAGCAGGCACTCCAGTAGAATGCTAACATGGTGAATGCTCTAAATGCCGACGGCGGTGATCCTATTATTTCTAGATATACAAAAATGATCAATATACAGGGAATTCTTCTTAATTTTTTCCCAAGGCCAAACATCCGCAGAATGAATTCGATGGTAAACCCGATTATTCCCACATGCAGGCCGCTGACAGCTAGAAGATGAGCTGTGCCGGTGTCATGAAACATATCTTTTTGTTCTCTGGATAGATTTGTTTTACTGCTCAAAAGCATGCCTGGCAATATATTAAGAAATGACTTGGTCATATTTTTAGTAAATTCTTCGTTGATTTTGTTATGGGCAATGAGACAGAGATGGAATATTTTAAGCCCTTTGTCGGTTATTTTTTCCACATAACCATTCGATAGGTACAAAAATATTTTAGATTTATGCAGATAGGAAAAGAATGAGTTGGCTTTAGTCGGGCCATTTATTTTTTCAACGTTGGCATAGGTCTTGAAAGATTGGGATCGAAATAGATCCGCAGTATTTGTTTTCAGCATGAAATATATGGTTTGACCGATAATTTCCTTATTTTTTGCATCCTTTATAATGCCTTTGCCGTAGGCATGGAGTCCTCGTCGAAAGTATTTGGTAGCAACCTTAAGTATTTGTATTTCCATGTATTGCTTGTTACCGTCGATGAAATCAGGAGGTTTATTGATTTGGTGCTTAGCATGGAATAGGGCGGCCAGGGCAATGGCAATGAGTCCAAGGCGAACTAATTTTGGACCTGGCATTGTCAAAAGAACCATGGCGATGGCGAGGATTATATGTATGCCAAAAGAATTTTGCGACAAGATTATCCCTGCTATTACTGCTCCAAGAACAAATAATAGGCTGGGATAGTTTTCGAATATTTTTTTGCCGTTACTGAAAATTTACAAAGCGTCTATCAGCGAAAACGAATTTATTCAACACAAAAATATATAATATGACTGCAAAATTTATAAATTTTTAAATAATTTTATGCATAATGATGAAAAAATTTGATTTATTATGGCATTGTGTGTGCACTTTATCTATCGTTTTTTTTATACAGCCGCTCATGGCAGAAAATATGCCCTTTGATGTGCGACTTCAGAGAATATCGGAATTTTTTGAAAAAAATGATTATAAGGGCGAATATAAGAGATCATTAAAATCTCTAATTGATGATGGCTTCACCATTACGGATGAATGCTTTGAAAAAATAAAAAATGACACTAATATTCCTTTGATTGTCGATTTATTCGAAGGAGATAATTTGATTATTGCTTTAAAAAAAGTCATTGATTTCTATAAAGATCCAGATGTAGAAAATAAGAATAATTTTATTTTTCGTGAAATTCTTGGATCAATAAACTTTAAAACCAGTCTAAATGAAAAATTTTCGAAAGTTTTAGAAATTTTAAATGAAAAAGAAGAAGCAGATGAAAAGAGTGATCCTTATTTTGAAAAATTATGTAAAATTCGAAAGTCTCTTAAAGAAATATGCAGTTTTATTGAAGGAAATAACAGTACTACTATTTATAACTCTCTAGCAAAATTCATTAATGGAGTTGTTAAAATCACAAATACAATAGAAGCGAGTGTAATCGCAGCAAAAATTTTAGAAGAAAGTAGGGAAGAGATTGAAAATGAATTAATTAAAACAGGTGTTCATAAAACTAAATCTTTGAAAAAGGATATTCCTACCGTGCCAGGTATTTGTAATGCAGAGATTGGAGCAAGCTATGAATTTAAAAAAGATGAAGGGTCTGATTCTTTGTATCAGATATCGCGTAAAGGTGGTGTTTCTTTTGGTTTAAATTTTGGTATTCCAAGCAAAATTGTTGCCCTTTCGGCAAGCATTAGCGGAGAGATGGCCTATGATTCTCTTTTCTTTTCCATTGAGCAAATGTTAGATGCGGAAAAATTAGAAAAAGAAGATATTCAAGGTTGTGTTGACGAAGGTCTTTTTGTTAGTCTTTTAGACAGTCGCAAAAAATTACAACAAAAGGAGGAAAAATTACTGAGTATCTTTAGTAATGATATAGAAGATTTTTTAAAAATGCTCAAAGTTATACCCATTGATGTACATGTTCGTTGGCCACGGATCACGCGTGCCGATGGTGCCATATCCGGTATTTCTGGATCCTTGGCTGCAGCATTGAGTTTGGAAATCGAATTTGCCATTGATGCAGGATTTGAAGTTAAGCCAAGTTATACGAATACAGTTTATCAAAAATCTTGTACGTTTTTATCGTTACTTAGTGATGATTGTTCACCCGTGGATAATTTAAGCGTGAAAGACATCAAAAATGTTATAAAAGTGAATAATAAAATTTATGGTTCATTAATAAAAAAACAATTAAAAGATGATAAAAATTTAAATCAAAAGATACTGTTTATGACCTATTTAATTTTAGGTGAGCTTCGTAACTACATTTCTATTTTGAAAAGTTTGTCAAAATTAAATAAAAAGAGCAAGGATAAAAAAAATTTAGAAAAATCACTGACAGAGTTGAAACATAAACATGAAAATGAGTTAGGTGTAAAAGGCCGTTTAAATGTGTTTAAGACTTATATTTTATTATCTGTAGTTCTTAGTGATATGGTAAAAAACAATAAAATAAGCACAGAATCTGAGTTGAAGGCTGGTGAAGAAGCTAATTCTTTGTTCAAAAAAATGTTTATAGAACTGGAAAATTTATCATTACTTTTGGAATTTTCAAAGGATAAAAAGTCTGTGGCAGGAAGATTTACCCATAGCTCAGAACATCTTCATGATTTAGGAATTTCTGCTACTTTAGCGTTAGGTTCTATATTTCCAGTGGATTTTCTTAATAAATTTTCCATTAGTTTTGCATGGAATTATCATAAAATTTTAGGTGGTCCATTTTTGGATAAAAATGGAAGATACATTACCTATGAATTAAAAGTGCCATTTTCTTTGGTTAATAAAGAGGAATTTAGCATCGCAATGTATAAAATTATAGAAAAAATAAATGGCTTTGATAAGAAAAATGAAAAAAGTCTTAATTTTAGCAAAATTATGTCAAATTTTCTCAAAGAAGCATCTTCGATGGCGCCGAAAGTTGTCAATAATATCGTAAAAAACTCTTCCCTGTCCGATATAGCTACCCTAGGAAGTATGACAATAAGTAGATCTTTTATGGAAATAGAAAAAACCAATAATGATTCCTTGGATAAAATAAAGCCATTGCCAGGTCTTGAAAGTGTGATATTTAAAAGGAGTAAGTCAACGTTCAAAAAGAACTATACTCGCTATTTATCAAGAATGCTTGGCGGGCGTATAATGATAATTAGGCACCTTAGTAGTAAAACCCTTGGCTATGTTGCGTCTAGGTTTAATGCATGGCAGATAGGTATTGCTGATAAAGATTCGATGAGCACGCTTTGGAATTCTTTGAAGTCTAAGAATGAAAAAGTGTTTAAAAAAATTATAAATAATATAGGATGCAATTATACAGAAAATGAAGTGATTAAAGAAAAAGTGATTAAAGAAGAAAAGAAATCAAATCTTCTCTATGAATTGCAGTGTATATATAACGATATTTTAGAAAATGAAAATATCAATGATTCGGTCAAAAACGAAATTAATGAAGTTTTTGGAGAATTGCTTGAAAGCTGCAAAAATTTTTCGAAAAATAAGGATCAATCTGACGAAACATTAAATACAATATTAGCTAAGGCATTGGATAATTTGGATCATGTACTTATGCTTAATTATAAATATAATTTCAAAGCCCATTTTGATAAATCATTTTCTCTTCATAAATAAAATAAAAAAATTGAAACTAAAGAAACTAAATTTACTCAATATAAAAATATATAGATTTGGCAGATTTATTTTCTATATCAGTTTTTACTTGCAAATTGCGCCATAGTGGGCAGGTTGATTTAGTGTTACTTGCCCGGATGGCGTAATTGGCAGACGCGTCGGACTCAAAATCCGATTCCAGCGATGGAGTGAGGGTTCGACCCCCTCTTCGGGCACCATTTATCATCGACTAACATAATAAAACCATCGGCTAATATAATAAATCTGTTGCCATGGTGAATCAATGGATAAATTTTATATATATTTTTGCTTGACATTTATTTGACCTTGTGTTTGGCTTCTGCTTGAAGTTAATGATATGACTGCAAATTTGATGAAAAAAGTTAGGTTATTGGTTTTAATTTTTTCCGTTTTGGGTGTCTTTGGGCCAAAACAACAAGCATTTTCTGGTATTCGGCATATTTTTCGCAAGCTTGAAAGTCGTGGTATCCGAAAAAGAGAGCGCCAAAATAAAAGAAATGCGCGATTTAGTAAACGGTTTAATAGGTTGCTACGGAGACGAAAGAATAAGTCGCTACATAGGCAAAGGAATAATAGTGGTCGCAGAAGCCGTTCTATGACTTGGCGGAAACGCCGCAAAAATAGAAAATTGTTGCATGAAAACAAGAAATATGATTCATTCAATATATCTAATTCCTATGGATCAACATCAGTGCCTGTTGGTGGTATGTCGTCAATGCCAGCCGCTGCACCGCAAAATCCAGGCGCACCGCAACCCAGTGGGCAATCAAATGCACAGCAAAATCCAGGCGCGCAACCCAGTGGGCTGTCAAATGCACAGCAGAAGCATCGAAATGCAAGGCTTAATGCTGCTATTAATCGAAAAACCAATAATCCAATAAAATCTGAAACTGTTCCTTCGAATGTGGTCAATAATGCCAATAAGGCTTTTATAGCGTTTTCTGATACCCATGGAGAGTATGAAAATTATGATAGAATAAAGCTTCTTATGCGTGGATTATTATCCAATAGGTCTAATAATACCAGCGTAATTTTTAATGGTGATTTTTCCCCACGCTCCAGAACCTGGGGTAATTGTGAAGAAAAAGAGTTGCCGATAAGTTTTTTGCATGAAATGACTGATACTAGTATGCCAAAAGATCAGTTAATTATCTTTGGTTTAGGCAACCATGAATTCCTTGGCGGATACTACGATTATAAAAATCATTGGATCGAGTTTGTGGATGAATTTAATAAAATAAAAACTAATAATAAAAAAATACATATGGTCAGCAGTAATTTGCTTCAAGCATTTACTGATCAAAAGTGCAAAATTGGTATAGAGCCCTATGTGGTTAATGATAATATGGGATATTTAAGTTGGACGACGATGGAAGTTTTTACAAATACAACTCATTCTCCAAACCGAAATAAAAATCACGATCCCCACACTTTATTTCATGATAAATGGATAAAATCTGGTATAAAATTAAGTGCAATTTTGAATATATTAAGTAACCGAAAGCCCTATGTGAATCCAAGGACACCTGTGTCGAGAAATAGTAATATAAGTTCTAGTAATGTTATTGTTAAAGAGTTTATGAATAACATAAATGAGTGCATCAATACTCTTGGTCGCAACAATGTTAGTAGTCACAGCAAATTATATTTAAATATTGCGGTACATGGACCTAGATGGGAGATATTGCCTGTGTTATTGACGGTTCTAAATGAGTCAAAATATAGACATAGTGGATTATTTTCGCGGCTTGTAATAAATATCATAACCGGCCATGATCACAGTGAAAAATCGCCAAATAATAAGAAACCTCCTTATTGTTTGAAGAATTTTGGAGCTAAAAATGGTTTTGGTCAGAATTCCGTCATTAATATACTTGTTCCTGGGCCATTTGGTGATGCAGGGATAGGTGCCTATCTCAATGATAATCAGGATAACTTTTATGTTAAGGTAAATTGATGGCATATAATGTGTTAAGATTGTAAATATATATTTTTTATTTATTAGTTTGACACCTCAATATTTATATGTCTATTTTTAGGTGGTTTATTTCGAATTATGGCGATGAAGACACAATTTATGAAAAAAATGAAATTATTAGCTATGGTGTTATATGTGATGGCAGGCTTTGGTGTGCAGATATTACAATGTAATGGTGCCCAAAAGCTTAATGGCGGTTTCGAAGCGAAAAAGAAATTTTCAGAAAAAAAGTTTAATTTATTTCCAGGCTATAAATTTGGAAAGATTAATAATAAATGGCGGCGTAGAATGGTTCGTTATGAAATAAAGCGTCAAGCCAAAGAAATTCATAGTTTTATTAAAAACCAGAAACAGTTTAGTTGTAATCAACGAAAAAATTTGCATAATAAGATTAGCAGGTATTTTAGTCAGATTAAGCATAATATAAATGGTAAAAAAAGCTATGGTTAGTATATTTATGTGTATAGAATTTATAATATGATAGTGTAAAATTTTCAATATAAAAATCATGAAAACAAAGTTAATAAAAATAACAAAATGGTGGACTATAATTTTTTCAATTTTAGTCTTTAGTGGGCCTGAGTTCCAGGTCCTTTCGGCTCGAAGGAGACTTTCTGGGTCTCTTTATGAAAAGTTTTCTAAAAAAAGAGCCAGAAACAGAAAAAGGAGTGGACGCAGGTCTAGGACTAATTCTAGGCGAAGAAGATCATCAGCTAGGACTAGATCTAGGAATAATTCTAGGAAGAGTCCTGGGCGTGATAGAAGTAATTCCAGGAGGGTTATGGCCAAAAAGAAAAAGAATAATAAGTCAAATAACGTGCCATATCAATCAATAGTTGTTCCAGCTTCGTCTGATATGTTAATGCAGCCTTCGTCAGCGTATAATGGCAATCCATTATCGGCATCGCCTTCGACTAATGTACCAGCGTCGTTACCGATAACTGGTAATATTCTTCAAACGCAAACACAGGGTATAGGTAGTTTACATTCTAAGGATATTAATAATAAAATTACTAATACTGATGGTAAATCAGTCAATGCCAATGGTAACCAAGTCGGTACTGATGATGAAGTCTCTGGTAATGAAGGCTCTGGTAATAGTAGTAATCAAGTCGGTACTGGT
>JAIRTH010000003.1 GCA_031255005.1 Puniceicoccales bacterium
CAGAATTTATCATGGTTGCCATGAGTTCTGTGGTCTGTCTATCGGTGGTAAGATGGATGGCATTGATTCCAGCTCGGATACCGGCCAGAGCGTCCATGTCTCTGTCTCCGACCATATGGCTTTCTTTTGGATTTAGGCCATATTTTTTTATCATTTCCAGAATGAACCTAGGCGATGGTTTTCTGTAAAAATATGATTTTTCCGGATTGGGAGGCTCGGTGGCAATGCAAATTTCTGTGAAACAGTTTCGGATGCCTATTAGATCTATGAGTCTGTTATTACAGGAATCCACATCGGCTTTGGTGTATTTTTTTAAAAAAACTCCGCTTTGGTTGGTGAATAAAAATAATTGGCATTGGGCATTTTTTAGTATGTGAACTGCTTCAGCAGTGCCATCCAGCAGTTGGATTTTTTTCGGATCACAGACATAGCCATGATCCACATTGAGAGTACCATCTCGATCGAGGAAGATGCCAGAGTTTTTGAATTTTTTCATCTTGCACAGCCAGGGAGCGATGGATACTATCTAGATGTGTTTGGATTGTTCAAGAAATTTCAGAGTAAAATAAAGAAAACATCATCGAAATTGTTTGCTGTGATCGACAGCATATTTTCGAAAGGCTTGGACCAGAATGCAATAGAAGCATTGGAGGAGGCCATGTACAGCGCTGATTTTGGCGTGGATACTACCCGGGAAATTCTGGATGAAATAAAAGAAGCTCATCGCAGAGACAAGCAACTTAAAGGACAATCGGTTTTGGATGTGGCTTCTTCGATTTTAAAAAAAAGTTTGACCGGAGCTGACATTGATATTAATTTTTCTGACAGGCCGATGGTGATTTGCTTGGTTGGCATAAATGGTTCTGGTAAAACAACAACGGCTGCAAAGTTAGCCAATAAATTTTCAGCCGATGGGTTGACTGTGATTGTGGGAGCCTGCGATACTTTTAGAGCTGCGGCCAATGAACAGATAAGGGAGTGGTCCGAGCGATTAGGTTTTGATGTTGTTGGTAGTCAACATGGTGCAGATTCTGCATCGGTGGCTTTTGATACCTATGAGGCGGCAATTGCTAGGAAAAGAGATGTGGTTATTCTTGATACTGCCGGAAGATTGCACAACAAAGATTCGTTGATGGCGGAGCTTGGCAAGTTGAAGAGGGTTTTAGGAAAAAAAAATCCTATGGCACCGCACCATAGTTGGTTAGTAGTGGATGCTAGCCTTGGGATGAATTCATTGATTTCGGCTAGGAAATTTCACGAAGATTTCGGACTAACTGGTGTCATTGTCACAAAGTTGGATGGTACTGCCAAGGCCGGTGCGCTGGTGAGCATATATAGAGAGCTTAGGTTGCCCATATATTTCGTTGGTCTGGGCGAGCTGCCAGAGGATATCCAAAAATTTTCCGTGGATGAGTATGTGGATTCATTATTTTTTTCAACCCGCGACTGATTCATAACTAATTGCCCATAAACTAGTTTCATTATTTTGGCTTAAACATTAGTATCTTGGCCTAAAATTTTCTCTTGACATAATGGAAAAACCTTGAGAGAAATAGGCCATGAAGTGTGAAAAATATATTAAATTATTGACACTAGGCGTCTTGTTTGGTTTTGTCTTCTCAGCTCAGGCTGGTTCAGAAAATGATGGTTTTACCGATAAACTCTGTGTTCAGCTATCAAAGGTTATGAATGATATCACTAATACTGCTACTGATTTTATTCCTGAAGAAATAATAAATAGGTTTAATTCAATTTTGAGTAAATTTCAGGGCCTTTCATTAAATGAAAATCAACGCTCTGATGTATTTAGTAAATTTAGGTGTATAAGTGCAAAATTTAGTAATAGTTTTGGCCATATACGTAATAAGCATTCGCAGATAGTTAATGATATGAAAAGGATAGAGCAGGACTTGGATATGATAGGTCAGGCTCGGATCAAGATAGTTGATGATTCAGAAAAGTTACGTGATCAAGGAGAAACTTTAAAAAGTTTTATCTTGCAAGAAATGTACATAAACAGAGTTATTCGTCGAAATAACTTAATTTTGCCGAAAAGTTTTTTCGAATATACTTCTCAGCAAATTGATGATGAGAAAAATCGAATTAAGGGTGAAGGCAAGAAACTTATTCGTGAACTCAAGAGCCTTAATGATAGGTACGATGAGCTTTGTGGTAAGCACAGTCGGCTTGATAATAAATGTAAGAAATATATAAACCAGATAAACCAGATAATAAAATCTACAAAAAGCATGCGCAGCCTGTGTAACATTTGGCAAAATTTTAATGGTGCATTGTGAGAAATAACTCAAGGTAGTAAATAATATTATTAAATGAGTGCCCGGGGTATGGGTTTATGTCCATGCCTTGGGTTTATTTTTTTTCGAATATGTAAGATTTTCTGTGGATGAGTATGTGGATCCATTATTTTTTCAAGCCATGGCAGACTTGTAACTAATTATAACTAAAATAATTAAATTTTATTTCCAAAATGCTAGTATTTTAGCCAAAAAATTACCCTTGACAAGGCGGAATATTGCCACAAAGAATAGGCCATGGAGTATGAAAAATATATTAGATTATTAGCCCCAGGTTCTTCGTTTAGTTTGGCTTCATCAGGCCAGATCGAGGCCTGTGAATATGGTAAAGGTGATGATCTGTCTAATTTGATGAGTCAGGTGAATCCATTATCCCAGGTAAATGGCGATGAGTCTATTGCGTTCAATTGCTCAGGAATATGGACGAGATTATTGAGGTTATTAATAGCAGTGAAATTGATCCTATTCCCGAAGAAATTGTGAACAAATTTCATTCAATCTTGGATAGACTTCAAAAGATTCCCTTAGGTGAAGATCAATGTAATAAAGTGGCGAATAAACTAAGTTATGTGTGTGGAGAATTTGATAAAATGAGCAATAACACATGGAATTGTTTCATACATATAAATTGCGATATAAAAAAAATATCTCTACATAAAACTAAAATAATGCAGCGTGGCGAGAAATTTGAACAGTATGAGAAAAGGTTAGTTGTCAGAATGTTGATATTAATGGACTTGCTTAACCAGGAAAAGTGCTCAAAAAATTTTACCGATCCACAGAATGATGCAGCTTTAGAAATTGATTACAAAGGTGATTTCGATATGGGGCTCTTCAATGAGATTCATATAATTAATGATAAAGTTCGGCAAGCTAATAATGAGGCTTTGCAGCTTTGCAATGAGTGTCAGCAGATTAATAATGAAATTCAGAGACTTTGTGATAAGCATTCGCAGTGTAATAGGCGATATCAACAACTGAAGAAATTACAAAAAATTGTGGATGATCTGAAGATTTCTACCATTAACGTTGAACAATAGCGCCAAGGGCAATAAACTTGCTTGCTAGATAAATGCATGAGATATTGATTTATATCTATGGCTTGGGTTGGTGTGACTTTGGTATTCTATTTACGTTTTTATATTTTTTTACTTGACCTGGCGATGTGTATATTCTGTATATTATTTAGCATGAGGTGTATAAAGTATTTGTCGTCGTTAATAATGATGCCAAAAATATAACTAAATCAATGGCGAATGGAGGCATAGGTATCGTAATCGCAGGCAGATATGTGTTCACGTCTGTTAAATGGCGAAACTATGAAAATAAAAGCAATTGACTTTCTCTGTGGCCAGACTACAAGTTGACCAGCAGGCGAGATAGCTCAGTCGGTAGAGCAGAGGACTGAAAATCCTTGTGTCGGCGGTTCGATTCCGCCTCTCGCCACCATCTGCATCTGTTAGCTTTCTGCACCAATTAGTTTTTATAAGTACACAAAAATTTTTGTGCAAAATTTTCAACTGGTTTGTTTGCCGCTGTGCCTAATTCCTTAATTAATACCATTTTATCTATTTTCTTTTCGAATGGAATAGGTTGTACTTCTTTCGATGGCCAGTTGAATTTTTTCAAAGGCGGCATTAATCGTTTCAGCTTCAAGGGTTTTCTCCATGGGCTGGAAATTTAATTCAAACGAAAGGCTCTTTGAGCCGGCCGGTATTTCAGGCCCACGGTAAACATCAAATAAATTTATTTTTTCTATAAAAAATGTATTATCAGCGGTAGCTTTGGCGATGGCATTCAATCTATTCATCACCATACCAGCAGGTTCCGAAGCATCAACCAGTAGCGAAATATCGCGCAAAGCCTTTGGTAATGTAGGAAATTTTTCGTAACGATGTTTTTTAGGATTTCGTCCAATGGCTGAAAAATCTGCAACAAATTCAGCACCAATGATGGGCATATCAAGCCTATGCCAATGGCATGGGTTGTAGGAGATATGGCCAACTTTTAGGCAGAAGGAATCCTTGGATATGTCGCCGGCCTTGGCTGAATAATTTTTTTGCCAAAACCTGTCATCTAGTTGAGAGAAAATGGGTTGTGTGGCAATCTCTGCCAGTTCAAAAACCCTAGATATTAACCGTTTTGCTTCATAAAAGTCCGGCCTTTGGCAGTGCAACCAGGACCTTTCAAGATTTTCTGTTAAAATTACGAATGCCACCGATAGGGCTTCGGTTAGAATGCCATCCTCGCAACGAAATACGTTCCCTATCTCGAACAACCGCTGGACGTTATTACTATTTTGGATGTTGTATGTGATAGTTTTTAATAGTCCAGGCAGCAGCGATGGCCTCAGATAAGTTTGATCTTCCAGCAGCGGATTTGCGAGCTTAAGTCCTGCAACGGAAGCAGTTGCGCATTCTAGATCATCGACACAGCCCAGAGTATAATTATAACACTCATTGAAGTTGTTGTTTGCCAAGAAATTTTCGGCCTTTTTCGTGAATTCGGAAACCCTATCAGATTTTCTATCAGAGATTTTTGTAACAAATGGCATTTCTGGAATGCGGTCTGTTCCATATATCCGCAAAATTTCTTCCACCAAATCGACGGGTCTTGTAATTTCCCAGCGAAACGTTGGCACAGAAACTTTTAGGTTACTATTTTTCGCGTCGACGTCATATTTCAATCGTTTTAATATGGCTAGAATTTCGTCGGCATCTATGGCAAATCCAAGAACTTTTTTAACAAAATCCAATTCGAGATTTATGACATTGGCTTTCCTTCTACTTCTGTCGGCGATTAGACAAGGGCTTTGGAGCTTGCCGCCACATATTTCAACTATCATCTTGGCAGCCAACGCTCCAGCTTTCTGGGTAAGACTCGGATCTATTTCTCTGGCATAGCGATAGGAGCTGTCGGTGCCGATGCCAAGTTTTCTCGCTGTCCGATGAATCTTAGTAGCATCAAAATAGGCACTTTCAAGCAAGATGTCTGTGGTGTTACTATCTATGCATGAACGACTTCCGCCAATTATCCCTGCCAAGGCCAGTGCGCCATTTATGTCTGCAATGACTGTGGCGCTGGGATCAATTTCGTGTTCCAGCGAGTCCAATGTGAGAATTTTTTCGCCATTCCGAGCCTGGCGTACAATCACCTTATCTCCGGTCATTTTTGCTAAATCAAAGGCATGGAGAGGTTGGCCAAAGGAAAACATGATCCAGTTTGTTATATCTACTACGTTATTTATGCTATTCACGCCAATGGACTTAAGATCTCTAATCAACCAGTCCGGCGAAGTTTCAATTTTAACTTCGGAAATTTTCCAGGCTGAATAATACCTGCAGCAATCCGAGGATATCTCTAGCGAAAGGGAATTTTCATTGATTGATGCGATAGGCTCTTGTATATCAATGGGTTTCAGTTCTATATTGTAATAGGCAGATAGTTCTCGGGCCACGCCATAGTGGCAAAGTGCATCACCTCGATTGGCTGTTAATTTTAGCTCAAAGGTAATGTCGTCGCCATCGAATAGCTCGTGAAATTTTTTTCCCACGGGTATATTTTTTTCCAAAATCAATAGGCCAGAGTGGTCACTCGTTAATCCTAACTCTTTGCCGCTGCACATCATACCGTCGGATGCAATGCCTCGCAGATTGGATTTTTTTATCTTTGTTCCATCGGGTAAAAATGTGCCCGGCAGGGCAACCGGGATTTTATCACTGAGCTTGAAATTTTTCGCTCCACAGACGATGTTCCTCACATCATTTTCGCCAATTTTTACTTCGCAAAAATTGAGTCGATCGGCGTTGGGATGTTTTTCTATTTTTATTATTTCGCCAACCACCAGTGTTTCTTGGGGTTTCATTTCGATGCCAGAGATCGATTCCACTTCCAGTCCTAGCTTTGTAAATGTTTCAGCAAGATCATCTTTCGAAACATCAAGATCGATGAACTTCTTAAGCCATTTTAGATTTATTTTCATTTATTTCTGTATATTTTTACTATTTATGGAGAACTTTGTCTTGATTTTTTGCAGCGACGCAAGATAATTCAAAAGCTTGGATTGTTTGAAAATTGCTTGAATCTAACTGACTTGCCGATGAAATAGAAGCCGAGCATGCCGATTGAAATCATCAAAAACGCTATCTTTCCCACCGTGGCTGGATTTGTGTGGGTTAGCAAAAAATATCCAATGCTAGGCGATAGAAAATTTCTTAGACCAATCACCACTAAATCAACGCTCATGTATTCGCTTAACTTGTTGCTGGGAGCTATTTTAGTAATCCAAAGACTCCAGGCAATTAAACCGCCGCCGTGGGCCAGTCCAAGAAATATGCTGGCTAATCCAATGAAAAGTGGGTCCTTGGCCAATAGAAATAATGGCACGCCTATTAAATGGCACATGTTTACTAACTGCTTCATTGGTACAAACTTAAGTCTATCAAAAGTTTTTCCCCAAAAGTATGAGCTGACGATACGTGAAGTCGTTGGGATGATCGCCGTTAAATAGGTCAAGGTCTGATTGGAAAAATTAATGCCATATTTTTCGTTGGCCAAGTACTCAATGCGCAGAGGCATTGTCATTTGATTGGCGACACCGATCAGTGTCCAGCATAACAAGATGTAGCCAAAAAGTTTGTCTTTCCAGATCAGATGAAAGTTCTCAAATAGAGCGTGGCAATTTGATTTAGGCAGTTGCCTTGATGGTATTTTTATAAAAATTAGGGCGCAAAAAAATGCTGCCACAGCCGCAATGCCCAGCACCAGTCTGAAGTTTGCTAAGTCTTTGTCTAGCAGCATGCTACTTATTTTTGAGAAGACTAATCCAGAGATTGCCATAAATATCATTGAAAGGCCAAGTCTGGATCCGCGTTCTTCTTTCCTATAGTTTTGGCCATAGATATCTATGAGAATGGTCGGTGGTTGCTTGTAGATAAATCGAGAAATTACTGCGAAGATTAAATACGTCTGCCAATGGTTAGAAAAGGCCGATAATGATATGGCTATGGATATGATTAGGAAGCAGATACAGCATATGATTGAAACTTTAATGCCCGAATAGCAGGTCAATTTTTGGGTTATGGGGGCAAAAAGCATGCCCGAAAGGCTGATGGTTTCGAGCAGTAACTTCATTTCGGTGGGCATGTGAAATTGCCTAATTGCTATAAGTAGTATGAATGTCTTAAATTCTACATCTATAACGCCTTGCAGCGCGCAACGTAGTGAGTCATATCTGAACATGCGCTGGGACAGCGTCAGTTGGTCTGCTCGTTGCATGGCTTCGTTGTATTCATCTTCTGGCCAGAAAGAAGGTCTTTAAACCGCTTACAATTTCTCAGAGAATCTAAATCAGTGTCGTCGTTAAGCCATTGCTTATCATTATATCCGAGTTCAATTGCGCGCTGTATTTCTGTGATTGCTTCGGTTTTTTTTCCTATCAAAGCCAGGCTGCAGGCAAGATTATAATGGGCTGCAGGATTTGTTGGGTCTAGTCTAACGCATTTCCTGTCCATCTTCAAGCCTTTGCGAATGTCGCCGCTTTCAGAATACAATTTAGCTAATAACCAAACAATTTCTGTGTAATTCTTATTTTTTGCATAGAGACTTTCGTAAAAACTCTTATAAAAATCTACCATTTCGGAACACATGCCAACCTCCGGACAATCATGATCAGGTTAGAAAACAAAAAGCAAGCATATTATTGATGAATGAACCGATTTTTAATTATCGGCGATACCTCCGTTTAGGTCTTTTTATATCGCTTTGATTCTTTTCATTCTCCGAAGTTTTTGAGTTTTTGACAATTTTTTCATGTGCAGATTTTTTGTTTTTCTCATTTTTCTCTTCTTTAGCTTCTTTTTTCTGTTTTTTCTTCGATCGATTTTCCTTGGCCTGAGCCCGCAAAGCTTCGAGTACTTTTTTGCGATTTCTGCGATTTTTTTGTGATACATTTTGGGGTTTTGCTTGGACATTTTCTTTTTTGGATGGCGGCTCGGATTCTTTAGTATTTTCATTGGCTATTTTTTTAGCATTTTCCCTATCTAAAGCCTTTTGTTTTTTTGCTTCCATCCGGTCTTTATGGGCCTGGATACGCTTATTTTTTCGTTCTTTTTTGAGATTTTTTTTCTGTTCTATTTTTAATTTTCTCTTTTCTTTTTCGGCGGTACGTTTTTCATCCAACTTCTCCTCTTTGGTGATACTGTAATCTTTTGATTTATATTTCCTGAGCAGATTAAATTCTTTGGAATTCAGGGTTGCCTCGCCGGATAGGTTGCTGTCACTAAAAAATCTATTGTAATCTTTGATAGCTTGTTCATCTATCTTTACAATCTTTGGTGTGATTAAATATATCCGTTCAAGGACATTATTGGAAGCCATTTTATTTTTGAATATGTTTCCAATGATCGGGATATCCTTGAGCAGTGGTATGCCGGTGTCAGCCTTATCGTGTTGTTCGTGAAAATATCCACCGATAAAAAGACTTTGACCTTCATAGAGTACGGCTTCAGTATTGATTGAGCTGGTGCTGGTTGAAGGTGTGCCTGTGGCACCAAATCTGGGATCTTTATCCACTGAGCCGTCGGATACTTCCACCATTAGTTTTATTTTAGGATTGCCGCCTTCGTCATATTCTTCTGGAATTATATGAGGCACAACAACCAATTTCGTGGAAGCCGTTACGTCGTATAATCCCTGCGATTCTTTGCCGGCAACTTGTACATATACTGTATTGGATCGGTCTATCACCGCTGCTATGTTATCCACGGTTAGCACCGATGGCCTGGCCAATGTTTGGGCATCGCCGGCTTCTTCCAATGCTTGGAGTGTGGCCGTTAGAGTATAATTTTTAAAAATTCCATTTATACTTGCCCTGGATTTTTTGTTGTTAGATGGATTGAATAGGACATCTAATCGATGGCCTTGCATGCTAAGTAGATCTGTGCCAAGTTGTTCTGTAATGCCTTTGCGAATATCTATTATGGCCACATCAATTCTTATGGCCTGCTGCGAGACATCCAGCTGTTCGATGAGATTGCCAAGCAATTCCATGTCCTGTTTTTTTGCTTTTACGATGACAGCATTTAGCCTGGAATCATAGGTTATGAATATATCTTTCCAGGTTTTTTCATTTTTTATACCACTATCGCCGCTGTTTTTATTTTCAGTGGCAGCGGGTTTTTCATTGCTTTTATTATCCTTTTTAGATTTATCGTCATCGGGTTTGAAATAATTGCAGTTATCCGTTAAATCTTTAACAGCTGTGGCCTTGTGTGGATTTTTTTTATCGGTGGTCATGCCAATGTTTGTATCGCCTATGGCTCCTGGACTGTTATAAAGTATGGCCTGTAACATGGTGGCGACTCCGGGAATGGTCACAGTCCCACCCTTGTAATTGAACGACATATCGTAGGCCCAGGCATTTTTGAGACGAAATGATTTTATATCATAGACATCGGTCATGCGTTCGACGATTATTTTGGCCGATAGATCTGAGATCACTTCCATCAGTTTTGGTGGCCCACTTACTACCAATATGCCGGATTTTTCCATGGGTCTGAACGAAAAGTTCGAACTGGAAAATCCTAACTGCTCCATGACCTTTGCCAGAGACCGCATTTCATCAGGACTCATTTTCCACACTTTGGACATAATTTCGTTGCCCTTATATACATACAAAATGCTGCCATCGAAGAACCATACCAGTCCATAGGCCTGGGTCATGTCATGCCAGAACTGTTTTGGAGCTACGTTGCTAAATTTGCCATTTACTATGTCGTTTACTTTTTCACTCACCACGATATCGATTCCTTGCATGGAGCAGAAGCTTTTTATCAATTCGCTCAGGTCCTGATCTTTGGAGAAGTGATAATAATTCGAATCTTTCCAAGGAATGCCATCGTCCGATGATTGGATTGGAGAGACTATTATGCCATAATCATCTTGGATAGTGCTTTTTATCGTGCTACAATTCAATGACTTTCTGTCATTGTGTTTTTCTGATTTTTTGGCAGATGTTTTTGGAGTTGCTTCTGTGGATTTGTCAATGGCTACATTTGAAACGCCACTTTTTGGTGTTGCTTTATCCGGGGTAGATTGACCATCGGATGCTTTAGTGGCGTTTGGGGTTGCCGCTGCATTGTTAATTTTTAAAGAAGAAGCGCTTGCGTCTGACAAGAAGCATATTATAAAAAAATATATCAATGGGGTTCTCATATTTGTTACCTTAGGAAATTTAGTAATTGCATGGATTGTCCGACCATGGGTGGAGGATTGCCAATGGTTGCATCGGACCAAAAAGATAGATTTGCCACAAAGGATTCTGCTTCCAGAATTATTCCATAATCGTCCATATCTCGTAGTTCAAGTTTGCGTGTGATCATCAATCTTCGCTGAGGTACATCGATGGAGAGAGTGTCATTGTTATCTTTTATCCTACCGAAATTCCATTGAAGAATTTTTTTTAAAACCGATTCAGATTGTTTATTGTTATCGATGGTTACTCCGGCAATACCATTGAATACAATGGTACTGCTTCCCGCTTTATATACCTTGAGCTCAATGGCTTTATCAAGTACAATTTCATATACACCGCCAATTTCAGTTTCCCAATCTTCGACTCTAAAAAACTCCGATAGGACACCTATTGCATCACCCCACTCCATACGCCAACGGCAATTCTGTAATTTATAACGAAATATGCAAGCATTCATTGCGTTAAGATTTAAAACCTGGGGTTAAATTAATTCATTCATATATCAAAAAAATTCTTGACATATCTTCTTGCCATGCAATGAGTTCCATATTTATGCGATTTTCTTTGGAGTGTTTTGTTTGATTTTTCAGCCTAATTGGCTATAATCGCAGACGAAATGGATGGAATTATGAGATCAAAAATATTTTCAACTTTTATGTTTAGTGCTTTGTCAAGCTTTATTTATCTGGAGGCTGGAGTAAGTTATTCGGTGGATAAAAAATGTCTATTGGCAGATGATAGCGAGACTGGTAGGTTCAATGATATGATGGAATTTGATGATATCCAAGATGTGCAGTCCTTGAGTAATGAAGGGCCGGATACGCTGTGTGCGAAGATTAATAATTCGTCTACGGATGAGATCATTGATATTATATTGGAATGTGTTAGAACTAACAATGGGCTTTATCTTAGTTATGTGCTGCATTATCCATCGGACGAAACTATGCATGCTCTTATCCAAAGGCTTAGTGACGACGAGATTATTGATATATTTGGTTTAGTTATAGCCGCTGAGCGACATTGGGAAATTCGACGCATTATGTTGTTATTAAACAAGGACGATAGGCGTTGCAAAATCAGGAATGTAGCTCCGGATCTTATTAGAGAATGTATGGATAGGACTTGGTCGTCACTCAATGATGATCAATGGCAATGATAACCTTAAACATCAATTAACAATGAATTATATTAAATATTTTTTAGCGATGGCATGTGGTGGAATGGCTATCACCCAAGGGGATGTCCATGGTTTTAATATGATCTTTGAATCTAATAAAAATTGGGATAATTTTCTAAATGATGAACAATCTGGAAGCAGTGACTCCAATGAATGGGAAATTGATCTAGAGATGGCTAGCTTTCGAGAAAGAGTTGGGCAGGCCAGTCCGGATGAGGTTATCCATATGATTTCTGAATTCATGGGTTCTGCTAATGGTTTATATCTTTCAAATATAATTTTCTTCATGAATCCCGAAGACATTACGACGATTATCAATGCATTTAATGATAATCAGATCATCGATATCATGCATTTTATATTTTATTTCGGAGAACCTATTGCTATCCAGCGGTTGATTATGATTTTGGTTTATGGCGATAGGTGGTCGGCCATTAAAGATATTATTAGCAGGCATCCATCCTATCTAGATAATTTATTCCGGGAGCATATGGAGTGTGCCATGAATGTGGTTGATTTTAGAGAAGAGGAAGGATCTGTGTCCGGAGATGATACAGTTGATTCAGAGGATTAATCTACTCAATCTTAATAAAAATAAATTCAATCGAAACGGAACATTGGCGAAGCCAGAGGCAATTCTCAGTCTGCATATTTTTTAGCAAAATGTTAAAAAAGATAAAATTTACAATGATTTTACTTGCATCGATTTTGTTATATAAATTATGAATTGAAAATATGCTAGATGAGGGTAGGGCTGCTTTAATATATTTAGCTATGGCGTTTATGACCAAAACAAAATATTATTACTGATTGTTTTGCGTAGTATTTTTTTGCTGGTTATTATATTATAAGCTTTATAATATGATTATGGATAGGATTGCAAAAATATGTATATCGTTGGCTTTGCCTATGGCCTTTGGGATTGAGCAATTGAATGCAGGGGGTGAGATTGTCAATGATTCTAAGAATGTTTCCAGGCACATTTTCAAAAGAGGTAATAAAAAAACCTGTGGCCAAAATAAAAATCGTGATTTTTATAGAGTTGTACCAATGAAAAATGGGTTTGATTCAAAAGTCGTCGATGATGAATCTGAGCCAAAAGATGAATATTGTAGGCCACTGAATATGATAGCATTGCGAAGAAAAGTGGAAAAATCATCAAAGGAAGATGTGGTGGCTATGATTCGCAAATTCCTAAGTTGTGGTGATTCGTTATCATTGAAATGGGTGGTTTCTTCGATGATTTATCCAGATAGCCTTGAAATCATCGCTGCTTTAACCAAGAGGGAAGTGATTAGATTATTAGAATTGCTAATTAGCTTTCAAAATAAAGCCTGTGCTCCTCGAATAGTTCTTCATTTGGAAGAAAATAATCAATTGAAAAAAGTAAGGAGAATGGCCAGAAATAAAAAAATTGGCAACCCTGTGGTGTATGAATATATCCGTAAACTCACGAATATGTTGTTATAATGGATTTGTAAAAATTTTGATAAAAAGACTGCTGCCATTGAAAAGGTGCAGCAGTCTTGATTTTATCTATGAATACAATTATTGATTATGCAATTGTTATGGATTCTTCTAAATATACGTCCTGGATTGTATTGAGCAATTCAACTCCGTCGCGCATGGGACGCTGAAATGCTTTTCTCCCACAGATTAAACCAGAGCCACCGGCTCTTTTATTTATTATTGCTGTCATAACAGCCTCATTAAAATCATTTTGACCAGAGGCACCGCCGGAGTTTATCAGTCCAATCTTACCCATATAACAATTGGCAACCTGATAGCGGGTTAAGTCTATGGGATTATCGCTGGTCAATTTATCGTATACGTCATCATGGGTTTTTCCAAATTTCAAGATTTTAAATCCTCCATTATTGGTCGGAAGTTTTTGTTTTATTATATCAGCCTCAATGGTTACGCCCAAATGATTAGCCTGGCCGGTCAAATCTGCTGAAGTGTGATAGTCATTGTCTTTGGTAGAAAAGGCGGAATTCCTTAGATAGCACCATAGAATTGTGGCTAGGCCATGCTCATGGGCATGTTCGAAGGCTTTGGTGGTTTCTTGGATTTGCCTGGTGGCTTCATTCGAGCCAAAGTATATGGTAGCTCCTACGGCAGTGGCTCCCATATTATAAGCCTGATCAATGCTGGCAAAATATATTTGATCATGTTTGTTAGGATAGGTCAGTAGTTCGTTATGATTAAGTTTTACGACAAACGGGATTTTATGGGCGTATTTTCTGCTCAATAATCCTAGGACTCCCAGGGTGGATGCCACGGCATTGCAACCGCCTTCGATGGCTAATTTGACTATATTCTCTGGGTCAAAATACAGAGGATTTGGTGCAAAACTTGCTCCAGCCGAATGTTCTATGCCTTGATCCACCGGAAGAATGGAAGTATAACCAGTCCCGGCTAGTCTTCCGGAATTTAAAATTCTAGCCAGATTGTTTAAAACTATGGTAGATCGATCTGAATGAACAAGAATTCTATCAATATAATCCGGCCCAGGCAGATGTAGGTCGGATTTTTTGATAGTTTTGCATGTGTGCTCAACTAATTTTTGTTTATCGCCATCTATAAAATCTTTAATATGCCTGTTCATGGGACTATGGTATTCGCAAAGTGATGTCCTGGCAATAAGAAAATATCATTGAAATTTTTTACATTTTATTTCTTTTCATTTTTAGCAAGATTTGCCTGGGCTGCAGCAATCCTGGCAATGGGCACTCGATTTGGCGAACAGCTGGTATAGGCCAGGCCGATGTGATGCCAAAATGCGATGGATGCTGGATCTCCACCATGTTCTCCACAGATACCAATTTTAATATTAGGTCTGGTGACTCGGCCCCGCTCACAGGCAATCTGGACTAATTGACCAACTCCTTCGGTGTCTATCGAAGCGAAGGGATTTACTTTTACGATTTCCTGTTCGATATATCCTGGTAAAAATGTGCCGGAATCATCACGACTCATCCCCAAAGCAGTCTGTGTCAAATCATTGGTACCAAAGCTAAAAAATTCAGCTGTTTCGGCTATTTTATTGGCAAGAAGCGCTGCTCGTGGTAGCTCTATCATTGTGCCTACGGTATATTTTATTTCCAGGCCAGTTTTTTGCATCACCGTTTTGGCGGCCTGATGAATTAGTATTACCTGGGAATCGAGTTCTTCTTTATAGGCGACCAACGGAACCATTATCTCAGGATTTACGAAATTACCTTCTTTGATGACATTTGAAGCGGCTTCGAAGATGGCCGTTGCCTGCATGGTCGTTATTTCCGGGTAGGTTACTCCTAGGCGACATCCTCGGTGGCCAAGCATGGGATTCAGTTCATGTAAAGCTTGGACTCGGCTCCGAACTTTTTCTTCGGAAATATTGAGTTTTTTTGCCAATGCAGCCTGAGCATCTTCGGTATTTGGTAGAAATTCATGTAGTGGTGGATCCAGTAGACGTATGGTTACAGGGAAACCCTTCATTGCTCTAAAAATACCTTCGAAATCACCGCGTTGTAGTGGTTGCAGCTTATCCAGGGCCCGTTGTCGATCTTCAATGCAGTCCGCAAGGATCATTTCTCTCATGAAATCGATGCGATCGCCCTGAAAGAACATGTGTTCGGTTCTGCAAAGCCCTATGCCTTTCGCTCCCAATGCCACGGCCATGGCTGCTTGTTCCGGTGTGTCTGCATTGGTGCGGATGTCCAATTTGCGATGCTGGTCAGACCAATTCATAACGGTGTCGAATAGTCTAAATATATAGCTCTCTTCGGCCTGCATGGTTCCGGCTAGTACTCGGTTTACTTCGGAAGGTATGGTGGTAACCTGGCCAACAAATACTTCTCCGGTGGTGCCGTCGATGGATAGATATTCGCCTTCCTTTAGAGTGATGCCGTCAACGGAAATTGTTTTTGTTGAGTAATCCATATTCAGCATACCGGCGCCACAAACACACACTTTTCCCATCTGTCTAGCCACCAATGCTGCATGGGAACTAACTCCGCCGCGGCTGGTTAAGATACCTTCCGAAGCCAACATTCCTCTTATATCTTCGGGAGAGGTTTCGATGCGGCAGAGCACAACTTTTTCACCATTTCTGTGGGCTTCTTCGGCCATCTTTGCGGAGAAATATATTTTGCCCGAAGCGGCACCTGGCCCGGCAGGTAGACCCTGAGCTATTTTCTTGACAGACTTCTTTCCATTGGGATCGAAAACCGGTACCAGCAGAGAAGAGACCGACTCCGCAGGGATGCGAGCAATGGCGATTTCCTGAGTTATTCTGTTTTCCCCGACCATTTCTACGGCAATTCGGACAGCAGCCATGCCGGTCCTTTTCCCGTTACGGGTTTGCAGCATGTATAATTTATTTTGTTGGACGGTGAACTCGAAATCCTGCATATCCTTGAAGTGATCTTCCAGAGTGTGGCATACTTTTACCAATTGTTCGAATACGACGGGCATATCCTGTTCGAAATCAGCGATGGGTCGAGGTGTCCTTATGCCGGCTACCACATCTTCGCCCTGGGCATTTATCAGATATTCGCCATAAAAAACCTTTTCACCGGTGGCTGGATTTCTTGTAAAGGCCACGCCGGTGGCGCAATCATCACCCATATTGCCAAACACCATGGATTGCACATTTACTGCCGTTCCCCATTCGGCAGGAATGTTATACTTTCTTCTATAAATTACAGCTCGTTCATTGTACCATGATTCGAATACGGCTCCGATGGCGCCCTGGAGTTGGTCATGAATATCCTGGGGAAATTCTTTGCCAGTGGTATTGCGAATTAATGATTTATATTTATTTATTAGGTCGATCAAATTTTCTTCGGATAGTTGGGTATCATCGGAAACCTTTGCCTCATTTTTTATATTATCTATTATGATTTCAAATGGATCTCGGGAATGTTCATCCTGGGCATGAACTCCCATAACCACGTCGCCATACATTTGAATGAATCTTCGGTAGCAATCCAGGGCAAACCTTCGATTATTGGTATTGCTGGCAAGACCTTCGACGGTTTCGTCATTTAGGCCAAGGTTTAGAATGGTATCCATCATTCCTGGCATGGATTCTCTCGCACCAGACCTGACAGAAAACAGCAATGGATTGGCTTTATCTCCGAATAGTTTATTCTGTTGTTCCTCTACACTTTTTATAGCCGATAAGACATGGGGCCATAGCTGATCTGGCAATTTTTTGCCATTGGAATAATACTCGGTGCAGATTTCCGTAGGGATGGTAAATCCTGGAGGTACTGGCAGACCGATCTTAGCCATTTCGGCCAGATTAGCACCTTTCCCGCCTAGAATATTTTTCATGGAGGCATCACCATCAGTTTTGATTCCGAACTCAAATATATAATTTTTTGAAGCCATAGTAACAGCTAAAAGGATAAATTTTTATACTAAACATTACAAGAAAAATGATACGAAGAGTTTTTAAATTTTTGTTATTTACTGTATTTGAATTATTTTTAAGCATTTTTGAGTTGGAATTTCGTTAATGTCGGATGGCCAGGACATATTGCTGGAATCTGATGGGCAATTATGATGAATCTGCCAGCAGAAAGGATGGAATGTCGACAAATTTCGATGAAAAATTTGCTATATCTATGGAATTATCTAGGGAATTAATGAAATATTTATAGCATTAGCCTGTTTAATCATTTACAAGTTTTAATTGTGCTGTAGAATATTAGACTCATTGATGGCGTTAAATGTGGACGGTATAATTAACTATGAGCACAAAGGGATTGGATGGCTATTTATGTATAGTAAGTCTAATAATATCGATGGTTTTTCCGGTAAAATCTTTGGCAGTCATAGCAGAAAAAAATATGTTAATCACATGTAATTCCACAAAGCAAAATATAAAATTTACCTTAGGTGTGAATCCAGATCAAGATAGCACTAAAAATGTACAATATTTTGATGCGCCAGGTCGTATTTGTTTGAACACAGACAATGATGTTTTAAATAATAAAATTCCTTGCGATGCTAATATATATAAATCGAAAGTAAACCTGAATGGCGACAATATTTTCTACATGGCAGTCACTAAAGGAGCTGTATGCCCTATGGAATTGCATGAAAAGGTAAACAATATATTATCAAACATTTTTAATAATTGGAAAACCAAAAGTATTCCTTATATAATTACACCGGATTTAATTGCCGATGTATGTGTTCTGTCCATGAGTACCAATGCTTCGGATCCATTGTCCAATACATACGATGACAAAAGGAAAAATATTTACAGTAAGCTTGGTGGTGTTAATAAATGTCGAAATATATTAATCGCGCTCCAAAGAACTGTGGATGAGCTGATTATTGGATTTAATGATCCGAATGTGGATTATAATACATTACTCAATTATGTGGATAAATTTTCGTATATTTTTCTATGTGTAGTAATTAGTAATCAAAATAACATTGCCGAGCAAATTTGTAAATTCTGGACTGATAACCAAAATTTAAGGATCTGTGAATTCAGCGATGCTCTCCATGTTTTTATTCGTGAAGTTTTTAGGAGATTAATCCCTCGTCAAGCCAAAGGATACGGCATTTCGCAGTTCGCCATCAATCTTATTATATGGATAGAAAATTGCATACAATTAATATTGTCACCCATGAATCAAGATCGAGAATTCGTGCAACTTACACAAATAATTTCCTGTGGCAATCAATTGTTTGCCTGCAGTGGATTGTTTAGTCAAGCATATAATGAGCTGCAAAGCGTAAATTTATCCGGATCATTGCTCAATAATAATTTATTAATTAATTTATTAACAGAAGTATTAAGTCTATCGAACGAGATTTTTTCTCTGAACACGCAATTTGAGACATTAAACACGCAATTTGAGACATTAATTAATGGCTTTAATGAAAATGTGCCAGTGGCGGATCTGTCAAACATGATATCCGAATTATCGCTTATTAATCAGTTGTTCCCAAAGGTAAACCAGTTGAATGGTATCTTGAAACAGTATGCTCAGCTATTACCGCAAGCGGAATTATTAGAATTTGCAGCTTGCAAAATGCGTGATTATCATGCGCATATGAAGTTTTTATTGACGTCATTATTGGCAAATTTGTACTCATTACAATCATTGGAGGCATCGTCAAGTATAGCTGCAGGTGTAGGCAATGAGTTAAATTTTAATTATGGATTACCCAAAGAACCCTATGATCAATTTTTTACAGGATCATTCGATTCAATGAGCCAAAGGGCAGATTATAGAAATAGAAAATCTTTGAAAAGAAATACCAAAAAAGGAATCAAAAAAAACAAAAAAAGCACTTTATCGAAGAAAAATAGAAGGCGAAAAACGAAAAAAAAGTCAAATACTAAAAAATCAAGGAAAAATAGTTTGTTAAAATCAACAAAAAAAGTGAATAGAAACAAAATTTTGAGAACAAAGATAATATAGTTTCAAGATTTGTTCCATGAGATGGATTATTAATTTACGGGGGAACTTGTTTTGGTTCCAACAAACCAACGGATTTTTTCTAGAGTTTCCATAATTTACCGAAAATATTAGCAATTATTTTATATATATTCTACATTGGATATTTACATTTTTTTCACAGAAATTAATATAGAAGGGTAAACAGGAGGTTTATTATGGATATAAAGATAAAGAAATTATGTAATTATTTCGCTTTTATTTGGTTGGTGCTATTTGGATTTAATCCCATCGAGTCGTCGGCAATTAGGATTAACCAAAATGAGCTTATGGGGATTGCTGCATATTATGAGAGTCCTCGGAAATTGGATTTTACTTTGCTTCCAAGGAATAATAATGATATTGTTGCTTTCGGAATAAATAATAAAAATAATCCAAGTAATGTAATTTCGATGGCTCATCGAGCATCTGAAATTTATCACAATACTAGTGAAAAGTTTTATTATAAAGTTATTTCGGCCAATGGACCAATAGCATATCCTATGGTTTATAGCTATGACAAAGATGCTAATTATAAATATATTATAAATAAACATAATGGGTTTATTATTACTCGAAATTTAGTTGCTGATGTGCTTTTTTCGATTATGTGCAACGATTGGAATGTCAATGAACTTAAGACAAAGATTACAAAGATTCGAATCAGCCTTGGAGGGCAACATTATAATATGGCAAATGCGATAAATGGTGCTGTGGCAAATTTTAGTGAAACATTATATACTCCTAGTCCTGTAGGTGGGTTTAGTAAAATATTACATCCTTTCAGGTCTTCTAATGATATGAATTATCAAAAATTTTCTGAAAAATTAGATGAATTTTTTTACACATTGCTGTGTCACATGGCAGGGAAACCGAATGGTAAAGAATTTGAGCAAATGGATCCTAATACTGCTCAGGCAAAGTATCTATGTAATTTCTGGAGTGATCCAAAAAATGTAGCAATTTGCGAGTTTTGGGACGCTTTGTGCTTTTTGATTTCAAGAGTTTGTGAAAACAATTTCGTTATTTCGAATGTTGCTCGTAATAAAGCATTGATTGAGTACAATTTAAGTACCATCAAGTGGATAATTAGTTGTGTAAATATGATTTTACAAGATAATGAGCCCACCGAAGAGGAGGAGTTGATTTTAAAAATGAAAAGATGTGCCAAGCAGTGGAGCAACTGTTGCTATCTATTGTATCAAAATTATACTACCATGGCAAAAATTAAAGAAGTAAAAAATTTATTAGCTTTCGGGAGATTGGACCAGGCACGTAAATTGTTTGATGGTCGGATGATCCAGGATAAAATTGATAATCTAATTAGTGGAAGGCCATTGATTCCTGATGAAATTAATGCATTATATAATTTCATAAATGCTGCAAATAAAAATGAATGCTTATTTCAGTTATCACAAAGCGTGGATGTATCGTATATTGATCTAAATAGGTCTAATATGACTCAAGGCCAATTGGTGAAAAATATCTTATCTTCGATAAAGCATATCTGTAATTCAATGGAAGAATATGCTAAGAATTTCTCTATGGCATGGAGTCGTCTTAAGGGAATTAAGAAAAATATAGCGGTACCGTATGCCACAGCACCTGTGGGCAAGGTTGGATTGACTCCCCAAAAATCCTGGAATGTCGGTCGAGATTTTGTGGATATCGAAAAAGACTCCAATGCAAAAGTCCCCAGTGCCATTAATCCAAAAATAGATCATAAAACAGATCCTAGAAAAACTCTTAGAGTTATGTCACAACAAAATGTCGGTAATAAACCTGTGTATTCTAGTGCTGCAAGTGTCATGTTACCCCATCAGGCTACTGCGCCTAATCAATCTAATTTGTTTAGCTCTTCGCATAGTTCTAGTAGATCCATTTTAGATAAACAACAATCAAGACGATTTTCTAGATATGGAAGACTTTCAAAGACCATGAAGCCTTCGTGGTTGAAAAAAAGTACAAGTGGGAAAAATAGAAAAATTAATTCCAGAAAAGGCGATAAAAGGCATAAGAAAACAACTCTTAGCAAAACACTTTCTGAAAAAGATATAAGAAAACTAAATAAAAGTATTAACAGAAGCCAATTAATCCACAGGTAATATATTAAGACAATACTGCCATGACCATGAAATTCGATTTTTCGATTATAAAAAAGATTTTATTTGGCATGGCTAGTATGTTAATTTCGTTTGGAAGCGAAATGACATTGGCCAAAGATTCTATGGAAAAAATTGATACAGTGATTGAAAATAATAAAATAATAATTGCATATTATTCCTATTCTGGAGTCACAAAAAAAGTAGCAGAAGAAATCTGTGAGATGGTCGGTGGATATGTTTTCGAAATTCAGACTATAGATGCATATCCTTCTGACTATCGATCTATTTTGAAGCAGTCCGAAATGGAAATAGGTTCTGGATATAAACCAACATTGAAAAATTCAATGGAAACCCTATCTAATTATGATGTAATTTTTATAGGATTTCCGGTTTGGCATGGTACCATAGCTCCTCCGGTGGTATCATTTTTATCGGCACATAACTTGGCTGGGAAAACAATAATACCTTTTTGTACCCATGGTGGGGGAGGTGCAGGAAATAGTTTCAAGGCTGTTTCGAGCCTAAGCCCTGATTCAAAAATTCTTACTGGTGGTGTTTTTTTAGGAAATCCAAAGGAGGAAATCTCTAGATGGGTTAAAAGCCAATTGGATCAGCTGGCAGGCAAGCATTAAATGTCTGCGGCTCTGTGACTTGTAGGGTTTTTGGCATAGCATTGGTTTAGGGTTATGAGCTTTGTGGACATATTTTGGATTGAAGCTTCGGTAGAAATTTTTCACTGCTAATGCAAATGAAAACCAAGTAATACCATAGGTTACCTTTGGCGCAATGAAGTATCTATAAAAAATATTTACATTTTTTTTACGAACATTAAAATAAAATAGTCCGTTTAGGAAAAATTTATTATGAATATGATGAAATTATACAGATGTTTATTGTTTTTCGTATGGGTGATACCTTCTTTCATTCCTGCTGAATCGTTGGCGGTTCCATTACCAGAACCTATTTTTGTTGGCGTTAATCCTTATTCCAAAAAGATATATATTGTCAAAGCTACTGGTAGTAATAAAGATTGCCCAGTTTTTGATGTCTTCAACAATGGCCATATGATGACCATTTCCGATGGATTTGGCAAAAAAAAATTAAAGAATAAGGAAGAATTATACTATAGAGTAATTAATGAGGATATGGCGTTTTCTATGAGTTGCTATGATAATTTTATTAATAGTGATAAGCAAATACATGATCTTTTCAGCATTACTCCAGAGTTTATTTTCAAACTCGTCAGAAAAATCTCAGAATGTAACATGAGATATGATCATAATAAAAAACATAACTATCAGGAAAGCGACATTACTAATGCCATTGAATATTATAAAGGAGAAAATCATGATGTCATATTGAATGCATTTGAAAATATGATAAAAAATTTTAATGAAAAATTGAGTAATCATGAACTTGTTAGCTATGTTAGCTACGATAGTTTAAAAAATGAACTCAATAGTTTTTTCTTTGAATTATTATATCATATGGCTGGTGAGCCTGGTCTTCACGCATATGAATGGAGTGGCCTTTGTTTAGATAACGCTGCCATGAATCATGATTTTGAAAAAGCTAAAGGTATGGCCATGTGTGACATTTGGTGCGATCAGAGAAATGTGAAAATTTATAAACTTTGGTATATACTAAAAATATTGTTTTTTAAAATTTATTCAAGCCATGGTATATATTTTGCTGAAGGACCTACATTGATAAAATGGACCGTTGATAACCTTTCTTGGCTAAAGTGTTGCATGTATTTTCTTTTTAAATTTAAAAATGAATCATCTTTAAATGAAAATGTGGTGGTCTTCAAAAAGAAATGGTATGCTATATTATTGATAGATTGTATATCCATATTACGTGAATATTATAAGAATTTGGATGACATATTGAGGCAGTACAAAAATATTAACGCTAAAAAAGATATTAATAAAGAAAATATTGATAAATTAGTAAAAAATATAAAAAAATATGTTAAATTATTTTCACAGAAGAACGTGGATTATAATTTTGATCTAAATAAGTCTTTATTGGAGGAAATAAACAGATATTCAAATAAACTGTCTGGATTAATAGCAGCTCTGAAATCTGCATTCAATGGGCTCAAGGCTCCAGGGTTAATTAGGAAATTAAAGAATATATTTAATCATAATGAAGATAAATTAAAGTTAATCGAAAATATGATGGATGCAATATATTTACTTATCAAAGAAGCGGAAATATATTCGACTCATTTAGTGAATTTAAACACCCCTCTTCCATCATATTATGATGCATCGCCTTATAGTAGAAATTTTGTAAATAATCAATGGCCTTTATATCCGCAACAACCCAATGGGTTGAATTTTCCGTCATCGCAAGAAGAGTACCGTTTCCCTCATATAAGTGATGATGGTTATATGTTTCCAGAAGTTCTTTGATCAATAATGCTGGTATATTGATCGAATGGATGACTCTAGAGTTATGAACTAAATGGCATCAAAGACCATTTTTATTTTAATGAGGTATATCGATAATAAATATTTACATTTTTTTTGCAAATATTAGAATAAGTCAACTTGACAAAATTTTATTATGGATATGGAAAAATTATGTAGATATTTATTGTTTTTTGGATTGATGGCATATGCTTTCATCCCTGCCGAATCGTTTGCGTTTAAGCTGGGAAAAAATCAAACGATGATGATTGGCGTATCCCCTATCACCAGAGATATGTATGCTTTTTCCTACGATGATTCATTGAACTCATTTACTGATAGCAACGGTAATATCTTCTATGATTTCAGTGATGAGAGTAACAGTGTACCAATACCTAATGTGATTGGTAATTGCGGTCGGTCGAAATTAGGAGATAATACAGAATTTTTTTACAAAATTGTTGGGCCAGGTACGGCATTGTCTTTAAATGCACGTGAAGATTGTATCCAATCTTTTCATAAAAGGATTTCAGCTACCTTTAATGAATATGAGGATTTTATTACGCCAAATTTTATTACTGCGTTTGTTATTAGATGGACGATGAATGGAACGTATACTAAGTTTGATGATCAGGCATTGGCAATCAGAAAATATTTAGAGAAATCGTGCAAAACTATAATGGATGCACTTGATTTATCTATAAAAAATTTTAGTCTAACAGATAACGCTGTTACTGTCATTGATCATGAAACTTTAATGAATAAGGCTACTGCGTTTTTCTTCCTCTGGCTATGCAATATATCAGGGAAAAATTTTTATAAATCAGCGGAAAAAATATTAGTGGAAAAAAATTTACTATCATCAGATAACATCAACAATCCTGAGAAAATTAAATCTATGGCCATAGTCGAATTTTGGAGTAATCCAAAAAATTCAAAAATTTGTGAACTTTGGGATGTCCTACGGAAAATATTTCTTAGCATTTGCGGGAATGAATATGTGAAGCTTGCTAATGGAAAAGCGTTGGAAACATGGTTTATTAATAGATTATCTTGGCTAAGGGATTGTATGGCTTTGATTTCTCAATGTAATAAACCGCGTGGTATAAATATGACTAATGTAGCAGCAATAGAGTGTATTAAGCAGTTGGTAGATTATTGCAATTTACTTCATTGCCATGAAGTCCAAATGGACAATATATTAGTTCAATTGCATAATTCTATTGATGGATTCGGCCCTTTAAAAGGGTTTAATGGTAGTTTATATAGATTATTTAATGTGCCAATGTTACAAGGTGTACTTGATTCAATTAGTATGTTTAGGCTGAATGATGAGCAACTTAATTTTATGAGAAATTTTATACGTTTCAGTAAAATAGATATAGTTGCGGTTTTTAAGCGGATTGAATCGCTGCGTAGTAAGCTGGCCGAAAAGCGCCAATCATTGGAAGGAACCCATGCATTGAAAGATAGTGATAAAATTTTAATAAAAAAAGCTGAAAATATAAATAATGTAATTAATGGAATTATGAAGAGAATACAAAGTAATTGCCAATATTTAGAGTTTGATAAGACACAAATTGATAATGTTTTACTTGGATATTCTGAAAATTTAGCCGAAGGAAGTCCTAATAAATCATTATTTACAAGGATATCTGGTCGGTTAATGTCAAATGTAAAACCCAGTAGAGTCATATCAAAGGTAAGTAACTTTGTTGGGACATTGGCAAGTTATTTCAAGTTTTGTTTGCCACAATTTATGGGAGGTCCATCTAAGGCTGATAGAGTAATGGTAAAAATAAAAAAATCCGTCGAATTGTTAGTGGCCAATGCTAAAGTGCTTATGTCACATTATGATATTATTTATTCTATGTTACATGGTATATTAAGTATTACACTGGAAAATGTAAAAGCTTTTGCGCCACAAGATGTCATTCTTTCAAGTGAAGATAGCTCATTTCATGATATCAAAAATCTATTTCATTTTAAGGAAAAAATTGAGTTGATTACTTCAGAAAAAATGGAAAGTTTAAGATATTCGCCTAATCTATTTGATGAAAATAATGTGAATAATTCATTTCAAAATCTGATGAATGGAAATTTGATAAATAAATCTTCATTTGATATTTTGAGTAATTGTGTGGGAGGTTTAGGGCAAAGAAAATATCTACATAATCTTAAAGATAACATGGATGATATTATGATTGGTCTAAATGAAATCAATGAGTGGAACAATTCTATACCGTTGTATTCTCATATAAAAACTAGAAGAAGAATTATTGAAAAAGAAAAAATTTTATTCCTAAAGGCTGGGGAAGTAATAGAAGAAATTAGCAAAAATTTACAGACCCTATTGACACAATTGTCAACTTGTGCTAAGTTTGCTGACAAAGAGGACGGCAATCAAATAGAACAGCCATCGAGAAACGAAAATGACCAGGTAAATGACCAGGTAAATGACCAGGTAAAAATCCAAATACCGAAAGATAGATCGATAATAAAACAGCCATTGGAAAACGAAAATGACCAGCAAATAAAACTGTCACTAAAATCCAAGTTCAAGACATTGGAAAGTATCAAAAAAGAGGAACAAGCCGAGGCCGAGGAGAAGGCCGAGGAGAAGACCGAGGAGAAGGCCGAGGAGAAGGCCGAGAAGAAGGCCGAGAAGAAGGCCGAGAAGAAGGCCGAGAAGAAAATAAGGCGGCATCCAATGGTGACTAGAAGTCAAAATAAAAAAAATGTGATGGCGCAAAGTGGAAATAAAGCAATAATAAAGCAATAATAAAGCAGTTATAGGCCATGAGAATCTTGTTTTGACGATGAGGTAATATCCCTATAGATTCCTTAGGAAGCTGTTCTTTCTCTGATGAAAATGGAATACCGAGTCATGGGTTATCTTTGAATGAATTTTTGGTTTAATAGAATATTAATAATCATCTACGACGGATGTTTACATTTTTCTTGCAAACGTTAGGATAGATTAGTTTGACGGAAGCTTATTACGGATATGGAGAAATTATATAGATATTTGTTGCTTTTTGGGTTGATGATACCTGTTTTTATTCCCATTGGTTCATTGGCACTTAGGGTGCCGGATGGTCAAGTGATGTTATTTGGAATTTCCTGGCATCCTCATCTAGATATATACACCTCATTGGCTGAATTTGATGGTCGATGGTTTCTTGACGACAGTGGAAAAATGATTCATGGTTCCGATGGTAAGCCAGTAAAGGCCGAGATTGGCACTTTCGGTATATTTCTGAAGAATAAAGCCCCTTATCTTTTTGAAATTATGAGGCCTGGCACAGCACGGACACTGGGAGCGGATAAATATAAGTGGATTCGCGAGAATGTTAAGAGTAAATGGATGAAACCTAATAAAATAATTATGCGTCCACATACTATTATGCAGGGTATTTTTTCGTGCATGAATTACGATCTCAATGCTAAGCTGAATCAGTCTGGAATTCATAAATATTTAGGAAAAAAGAATGAGTATGTATTAGGCTGGCTTCGTGCTGCTATGAATGATTTTGTTGGATGGTTGAATGGTCTAGAAATTAAAAATAAGCAAGCCATGGATTTTAATACTTTATATTACAAAATTCGTGAGAGTTTCATTTGGTGGCTATGCAAGATGGCCAATACAGCGAAGGCCTATGCAGGTACTAATGCATACCTGGAGTTAGATGACCCTATTAATAGTAATGAAAATAAGAGTGGAATAGTAAGTTCTGCTGTCATGGTCGAATTTTGGAGTAATCATGACAATGCAGGAATTTGTGAATTTTGGGATGCTACGATGGCATGGTTTTTATGTGTTCTTGAGGAAAGTGGTGTGAGGAATGCTAAGGGAATTTCATTGATAGAATTGGTCAAGGAGGAATTTCTGTGGCTAGTAGAGTGTGTAGGTCTTTTTTTGGGAAATGATCAGCCAAGTGACGAAGTTATGACTAATGTAGTAACCGAAGGATGTATGGTTCAATTAAAGAATTATTGCTATTTACTTTATCATTATAAGAAAAAAATATATGACGTATTAGATTCAGTGAGCACTTATATGAAAAGTGACGCTGATCTAATGCGAATAAAAGATTTGATTGGTAAGCTATGCAAGCAATGGGATGGACGTAATTTAGAGAAGATAGTTCTTCCGTTAGCTGCTATGGACGTGAAAAGCATAAATAAATTCAACAAGATAAATGAGTTTTTATATGATGAAGACAGAAACAGTACGCTAAATGTCGAAGCTGATTTGATAGCTCTTAACGATGTTCTATCTGACACATATAACAATAATGAAGCCAATGCTGCTGCTAAAGAAACGCTGCTACGTGCTATGGATTATACCCATGACGTGATCCAAGTTTTATGTCATATACGTAACTATTCTTCGTGGATTAAAGATAACTTGGAGACTTATTGTAATGAATTTGCATCTGAGCAAGATCAACCTGAACAAAAAGGTCTAACTGAACAGGAACAAAGTCTACCTGCAAACATGTATCCAGCGCTAAAAAACATGACTCTAAGCGGAATAGATAAGTGTGTATATTTTCCCCAAAAC
>JAIRTH010000004.1 GCA_031255005.1 Puniceicoccales bacterium
CAAAGCCATAGAAGTGTATTCCATATTGACCATAGGAGATGGTCTGGTTTCGCAAATACCGGCGCTGATGATATCTATTACCGCCGGTGTGATAGTTACCAGGGTATCCTCCGATGCGGCCAATCCATTGGGCCGTGACATAGGTAAGCAGTTATTGTCAAGGCCGAAAGCACTGGTCATTGGTGGTTGTCTAATCGTCGGTTTCATGTTGATACCAGGATTTCCAAAAATACCATTTGTGATCATTGGTATTATTTCTGTCTTGGCCGGGCGTTCGCTGATGAAATCCGAAGGCGATGGCAAGGGCGATGTTCCCAAAACGGCAAAACTTGCCAAAGCCACCGGTATGCCATCGGATATTGCACCAAATATTCCCACATTTAAAGAAGAGAAGGAGGAATTTTCCGTTACTGTGCCGTTGCTGTTGGATGTGGCCTCATCCATAGAGGATTCGGTGGATCCCACTGCTTTGAATGATCAACTAATACAGATTCGGAAAGCTCTGTACTATGATCTTGGTGTACCATTTCCTGGTATCCATTTGAGATTTAACGAAAATCTTACCGATGGTATATATCAAATTCTATTGCAAGAGGTTCCGATTTCTCAAGGTCGGATTCTCAAGGATCATGTATTGGTTCGCGAATCCAAGGAAAGCCTTGGAATTCTAAATATTTCTTACCAAGAGGAGAAGGCATTTTTGCCAAACATACCATCGCTTTGGGTGAGCAAAGATCTCGTCCCACAGATGGATAAGGCCAGCATCAGCTATATGACTACACCTCAAATATTTACTTATCATTTATCATTCATATTAAAAAAGTATTCCGGTGAGTTCATTGGTTTGCAGGAAACCAGATTTATTCTGGAAAATATGGAAAAAAATTTCCCAGAACTAGTAAAGGAGGTTCAGAGGGTTCTGCCGGTACAAAAGGTTGGCGAGGTGCTACAGCGTCTTGTGCAAGAAGATGTTTCCATAAGGAATCTCCGATTAATCATGCAGTGTCTCATAGACTGGGGCCAAAAGGAAAAGGAACCAGTATTGTTGGCAGACTATGTGAGGTCCAGCCTCAAAAGGTATATCAGCTATAAATATAGCGGTGGGCAGAATATTTTGGCAGTGTATTTGCTGGATCCATCGGTGGAAGATGTGGTCAGAAAAGCCATAAGGCAAACATCGGCAGGAAGTTATCTAGCGCTTGAACCGGATACGGCAAAGCAAATTGTACATAAGGTTAAGGAGGAAGTGGGAGATTTTTCCAAAGAATCCAATAGACCTGTGTTACTAACATCAATGGACATAAGGCGTTATGTACGCAAACTGATAGAACTTGAGCTGTATGAAATGCCGGTACTGTCTCATCAGGAGCTAACCGAAGAAATAACCATACAACCATTGGGAAGAATTTCACTTGGATAATTTATAATTAAAATAATTGGAGGGATTTGTGCTATGGCAAATGAATTCAAAATTTTTACGAACAAAGAAGACAAAAATAATACCCAGATTTCTGAGGCTAGAAATCTTTTGGCATTGGCTGATAAAATGTTTAACGACTATTGTTTAGATGATGACACCATTGGCAAGTTTTTTGAACTGGAATTTGCAAAATCCTATAAATTTGACGTGTTAGAGGCTGTAAAGACCGAACGCAGTCGTCTTGAGATGATGGGATTGGTACCATCGAATGGATGGAAAAAGCTTCCTTTCGAAATCGATGCTCAAAATGACGAAAAATCCCATGAGCTGCTTCGCCGTAAAGCAAAGGAGCCGGAAAAAGAGAAGGTGGAAATCGCGATTAATACTGAGGATAAGCGCACTTCTTTGCAACAAATGGACAGGGTTAGGTACAAACTTGAGGAATCCATCGAGAGCGTAAAAGCTTCCGAGCTAGAGGTGAGAAATTCAATAAATGAAGGGCTAAATATTTCCTTTCAGCTACCATCAGAACAAGCCGCCGATCGCCCAGCGATTTCAACCTGCAAAGAGTCCTGTGATAAGGCTAAAATCTCGGAATTTTCAAGATCGGATGAATATAGTGATTTCTCTATTTCTGAATATGCCGAAAAGGTTGAGCCCAAGGATGATATGCAGCAAATTTCTACCCATCAAGTCATGAAAAAAGTTGCCGAAGAATTGGAAAAAGCCGGCATCATGCAATCGAAATGTGACCATGATATTTCTGAGAAAAAATCGGAGAATGATAGGATCGATAATGTTGTAAAACCGAAACCATCGGTCAATGGAAGTAAAACCTATCGTTCTAGCCGTAGTCGAGGCACTGTGATCTCCGCATTGAGATCGACGGTAAATAGGCACTATTTGGACAAAAACGTCAAATCCACACCGGAAAATAATAAACAGATAGTCAATGCCAGCGAATTGCCGGTCATATTGTCGCAACACATTGAACCAGAAAACGTTAAGTCAAATGTGGATGTCAGTAAAAAAGTTAAGATCAGGAGAAGGTTAAAACTATAAGTCAATAACGGAGGAACCTATGATAAAGATAAATCCAGCAGATTATGCCCCAGGGACCGGTGGTGCCATGGCTCCAAATTTTGAAGACCCGAATGATCCTAGGAATAATGTTTTCAATAAGGGCAAACATGTCGCGTTCTATGAGTATGAAGCAAATATTCCCGAGGGAGGTTTCGGGCCGCGTCCAAGCCCTTCGGAGGTGAAGAAGTCGCCGGGGGAAGTGCCCATGGCCTGGCAGCTTGGCATAAGAGAACCCGAAGAATACAAAGCTCCAATTTCTTCGAGTGCCGTGGCCAATACATTGTTTCCAACCTTTGAAGAGCCCATTGCGCCGGCGGCTCCGACACCCAGGGAATCGGCGATAGATAATGATTTGGATTCAATGCTCAAGTCATTGCCAGAGTATGCATTGCGTAATATTGATAAACTTCCAGATTCTTCCCTGGCACCGGATATGGCTCGCTTTGAATTTATCACCAAAGCTCCATTGGCACCTTCATCCATAGACCATGCCTGGTCTGTGGCAGAAGAGTATGGATTTGATCAAAAAAGTATCGAGAGTTTGACCTTTGTAGAGCAGCAGAAATATTTGGAAAATGCAGCCTATAGCATTGATAGAAACGAATCCATTTCTTTGGAAAATTCTGCTGCGTTTCTGCTAAAAGCAAAATCCCAGTGGAATAATATGCGACATTCATTTCTCGGATCGTTTTCCGTATTGCCATCACTACCAAATAATTGCACCTGGGCACAGTTGATTTCCTATGTAAACTATTATTTGATCAGGGATTCGTTCGACTATAATGCTTCCATATCCACTGAAGCCACAGAAATATTGGGTGAACAGATTGCAAAGACTGTATTGGCCGAATTTCCCGAAGCCATAGTTAAGAACAAATTGGCTTTGATTCAAAATGAAATTCTGAGAAACGAAGTAGACCTAGCATTAAATAGCAAAGAGGCCGGTTCGAAGTCTCTACTGGAAGAGATAGTTGCCAAAGTCGTCGAGGTGGCAATGATCGCAGTGAAAACCGAATCATCGAATGCATTTTCATCAATTTCGAATAAAATCACGGAGATAATAAATGATTTACCGTCGGAAATTGTCAGCAATGAAGTAAAGTCCCAATTGAGAACTATGCTAGGTGGGAATGGTGAATTCATATCCAGTGCTCCATTGGATATCAGGAGCATTATCATCGATGAGGTGAATAAGAAGAGGTTCGATATAACGATGAAGGATCTGTCTGCGGTTGTGACTAAATCTCATGATGAAGGAATACAAATTTCTGAAGCCACAATGATTTCAGCAGATAATATAGATGCATTTAAAAATTGTATGGAATATTTCCTACAGAAGCTAAAGGTTCAAAAATCCCAGGTCCCATTGCCAACTGGTCTTAGCGAAATCGATATAGTTGATGGCAGACCAGGAGATTTGGATGACATAATCCAAGTTCTCAATGAAGAAATGTTTAGCCTGGATAAATTCGTCCATGCCGAAGTAAATAGTGGAATATTTTCTGTGATAAAATCTCAGGTTTCTCAGCGTTTATCATTGGAAAAAATCCTAAAGGAATTAAATCTAAGAAAATTGAATCAAGGGCTGGATGTAAATTTAGCAGAAGATGTTAGATATTCAATCTCCGATGAGTTTTCCAACACATTGATCAGTGCAATAAGCGAAAAGGTTGTAACTGTGGTATCGGATCTACTGATTTCTTCCAGTGATGTTTCCAATCAAAATGTTTCAAATGCCATAAAAGAAGCATTGGCTGAAGTCGTAGAAAATCTCGATACACTGGTGGATACTGAGCATGTAATTGATGTTCAAGCCCTGAAAAATGAAGTGCAAGGAGTGCTCAGTGCATTGCTTGTACCAGATAATGAAATCAGTGCTTCATCAATGGCCTATGAAGTCATTGGTAAAACAGCGCAGAATGCAGTGACAAATGCCAATAAAAAGAAAATCGAGGCTCAGCTTAATTATATAAAAAGTCTATTGGTTAAAACTGATAAAAATAAGGAGATTGATCCGTCTCTGGAATTAGATGAAGCGACAAAGCTTAAATGGGAATATGCCTATGGCAAGTTACTGAAAGATCATTATGAGCCGATGCTTAGGAATGAACTGCTTGCCACGGCGGCCGGCATAGATGATTGGTTGGCATTGGCTGGCAATAGGCCCGTGGCCTGCGTTACCATTCAAAATAAAATCACGGAATTGCGCAAACAGTATGGTGTGTTTTATGAAGCCATGCAGGCCTTCGAAAACAAAGGCAAGTGTTTTTTGGAAGGTTCCGAATATATTAGATTTAAGGACCTAATGAACCAGTACGATTTATTTTCGGAATTTTTCACCAATGATAAACTGAACATGGAGGAAATGATATTGAAATATATAACTACCTACAATAGGTTCGGTATAAAATGCTATGCTTCACGTGAAAAATTTGACATAAGCGATTACAATAGGGAGCTGGAGAAAATATTGAGTGGCTTTACCGGCTCCTACGATGAAATCACAGAGTTGGTTAAGAAGAGACTGCAGAATGAAAAAACCAATCTAATTATTGAGCTTTATCTCATAGATATCTATGTGTCCTATGTGAAAGCAAATTATTTTAACCAAGATTTTTTCCTGCTTTTGACCAATGATTTGGTGGAAAATTGGCGTACCGATGATGTACAGAGGCAGCTATTGCTGAATAAGGTCTACGAGATTGCCATCGACTATGGCATATTAAAGACAAACGACAATGGCAATTTTGTTTCGGCCACAACGTTAAACTCTCCTGATTATAGATATGTCAATGGCATTGCTGATACGATCAAGGGGTACAATTTTGATACGGATCCGCAGATAATCATTTCGCAAATTTTAAAGACTATTAAGAATTATACCGGTACAGATTTATATACGAATGATAAATTTTTGGCAGAACTTCATGCTCTTTTGACCAAGGGAAATAGAATAAAATTTGATCCCGAAGATCCTTTATTGAAGGATATTGTAAAATACGCGGATTCCACGACCATAGATTTCACGCTCCGGAAGTTGCTGGTCGATACCATACCAGGAGTCAAAGGAGCAAATATTACTCCTGGACTTTTGGAGTTGGAAAAAACCGTAAATGCTGGTTTGGGTAGTGACATGAATGCTCAGTTTAAGCTGTGTACCGACGGTCTAGTCACACTGAATGAACAGTTCGCGAAATTATCAAAAACGGTGGCACCGGACGATATACAGACTGTGATAGACGCAATTTCCACGTTAACGACCGCTCAAAAGCCACCAACGGAAACCGGATCTAGAGCTGCAATTATATCGGAATTTGTCGAAGCTTATAATGTTATTTTGGGGCAAATAAAAGTAAATGTATTGCCGAAATTGACAGATTATAACAATTATCTGGCTTCGCATGGTCCGACAGACGAAGGTGTTTTGGAAAAGGTCTCAGCAGTAATATTTGCGGTGGATGGTGTCATTGGTACCGTAAATTCTAAAAATTTTCCAGATATTGAGGCCAAAGATGCCCAAAAGTTGGCGGCGACCATGGCCGATGTGCAGAATATTTTAAAATACAATACGCTGGGTATTCTATTGACGAATCTGCAAAATGTATATCCGTCCTGGGCCACGAATGATGAAGTGAAAGGAAAGGTAACTGATAAAATAAAAGCCCACAATGCGATGGCGTGGCTGAATACAACCAAATTGATTCAAACCATAAATGATTTTGATCCCAATAATATTTCCATAGCCAAGATATTTGGAGATATGTTAGAGATTGATCCAGCGAAATATTATAAGAATGACAATGATAGTAGTGGTAGCATAGCAGCTAGATTTCCGAGCATAGAGATAATCAAGACCATATTTAGCTCTTTGGATGGCGGTATGATTGATACCTACTATATCTATATGAATAGATTTAAAAATCTAGATTCGATAATTGGTGACATATGCAAGGCATCTTCTCTTTTAGCCATGTCCGAAGGCATAAAGAGCTTGAATGCATTGGGTCCATTGCCTATGACCAAAGGTAACGGTGATGCAAGTAGGCTGATGAATATGCTATCTGAAGTCTATAATATGATGTTAAATGAGCTAAAGACCTACACCAATGCCAATGGTGTGATGACGAACTATTTGTCCGCAATAAATGTATATTTATCTAACAAATCTGAAATCAATAGGAATTCTCTTAGGGCGGCTTTTGTTAAGCTGAAGGAGAAACTATTTGATGCCAACGGGATTAAAAAGGTCCTAAATGATTACAAAAATTACTCGATTGATGAAGAAGTTGAGGCATTGACCGACAAGCTGAATTACGCATTGGATAACCATAAAGCCGAGATTATAGGTTCATTTATAGATATTTTATATCCCAATTGGGCGAGTAATTCTGTCCAATATGAGGGTGCCAAGACCGAGTTAAGTAGCTATAGTTCGTCGATGATATCTGAGGAAATTTGCGATACTATGATGGCTAAGATTGAGGAAAATCTATGGCTAAAGGATGGTGATGAATATTCCTTCGAGGAGATAATGAATGATGTGGTGACGTCATTGACCTATCAGACTCCGGAGGGCGTGATCAATCAGGCCATGGCCGATGTGGCTACGGGCATTGCTTCGAAATTTTTTTTGAGTTCCTACAGCTATGATGCTCTCTATAGTTATATCAACAGCATTACCTTGGCTTCGCTGAGTAATCTTCCCAATGAAATTAGTAGAGCGGTATCAAACTTTGAATTCATAGATGATATCACTGAGCTTAGCGATAATTTTAAGCCTGAGCACTTGTCCGCCGATCTAAAGAAGGATGTTCATGTGATGGAGAGGGTCATCAAAGTCTTCAATACGGCCATGGAGACAGTCCGAGATGACCTTAAATGGAGGCTTGAAGATTACAAGTATAGGTTGGAGGCATACATCCCTGAGAAGGAAAAAGCAGATAAGCTCGGCTATGCTAATAACGCATATTTTGAGTTAAAAGATGCCGTGGCCGAACAGGATAGCGACAAAGCCAATCTGGAATTGCTAGAAAATGTCAATACAGCCTGCGATTCCTTCGTTGAAGAAGCCACTGCTTACAATACACTTAAAACCGATGTTGATGACTGTAATTCCAAATATGATAACCTAATCGACGCCGTGGGTAGTTATAATCCCATTGGTGCTTGTAGTGATAGCTATGCTGCCCTCAATACCGCTGTGAATAGTTATAAGGCTGTAGATAGTTGTGCATCAAGTTATGGAGATCTCGTCGCCGCCGTGGATAATTGCCAAGCCTTTGTCATTGCTAAACTGGAAGCAATCTGTAGAGAAATTTATTATTTTCAAGATTACTACGGTGGGCTTTTTGCTTTTAAGAATTATGGTTCCTCTAACTGGGGTAAGTGGCAGTACTACGACAACTACGACAAGTCAGGGGATGATTTCTCCAGGTTTGAAATGTATGTGGGAGGCTATGCCGAAGGTGAAAACAAGCTAGCTTGCCGTAAGAAAGGTCGTGGTATATTAATGGCGAATGGCAGTTTTGGCACCAAGTATAAAGCTCTTATCGATGCATATGTGAATGCCAAGAAAGATGCCATTATAGCCTATGATCCAAATTATAATACAGATAATATCGAGTGGGATTATAGTTTTTGGGATAAGGATGGTAAATGGAATGATGGTATAAGTAATAATGATAATAAGGTTCTTAAGGATGCTCGCGAGAAGGTTATAGATGATCTTCTGAATTATCTTACAAATGATAAATCAAGGGTCATGAAAGCCTATGCTGAATTAGAAGAGACCATAGCTATCTTTGAAACGGAAGACTTTCAGAATGGTGGTAGATACTACGATTTTAAGGTAATTTCTAAGTACAATGATCTGAAAATTAAAATAACAGGCTTCAACGAAAGGGTTGGAGACAATTGGGAAAACTTTAAGTATGAGGAGAATGGAAAGGAAAAAAAAGGGTTTGAGGCTTTAGTAGGAATTAATGAATCCTGTAGAACGCTGATTACTGATTGGGAGACGATTGGTGAAATTGGTGATATAAAAAACAAGATAGCCGATGATTTTAATACGCCAAATGAAATTAATACAAAGTATACTGCGTTTAAAACTATTGCTACAGATAATGATCTAAAGTCATTGGATACGAATTTTAGTGATGCATTAGATGCCGTTGGCGATATAACCATTACCGCTGAAAATATCGGTTTGCTTGTTGGTGTTATCGATGCCTACGGGGGCATGGAGGACGATGTACTTGATACTATCAATGATGCCTATGGTGCATTTAAGAGTGATGTGAATATAGCACTAGATGGCTCTGCTCTTAAAGCAGCCATGGATGAAGTGGAGACCATTACCGCTGAAAATATCGGTTCGCTTGTTGATGTTATCGATGCCTACGGGGGCATGGAGGACGATGTACTTGATACTATCAATGATGCCTATGGTGCATTTGAGAGTGCTGTGGATAGCCTAGAGAGTGCTGTGAATAGCCTAGAAGATGGCTCTGCTCTTAAAGAAGCCATGGATGCAGTAAGGCCCATTACCGCTGAAAATATTAATTCGCTTTTGCCGAAACTTGAAGACATTAATGGTATCTACAATGGTTTAGTTGGGGATAGTTTTGACAAGCTTGAGACAGTCTACGATAATTTCAAGAAGTCTTTGGATGCCTATAAAACAGTCCGTGGTGCTAATCTGATAAAATCCTTGGATAGGTTAATGGCCACGGCGGATATTCAGGAAGCCGTTTCTCTTAGTAATATTTGCGAATCCTACAATAATCTTCTGACCACCTGGGAAGCAATAGGCGGTGAAGGTAATTCTTTTTCCAGTGATACCAAACAAGCCTATAATGAGTTATTTACCGCGAAGACAGAGTATGAAGATTACATTAAAGCGCAGAAAGAGTATGAAAATTACATTAAAGCGCAGACAGCCTATGAAAGTTCCTCTAAAGAGCTGACAGACTATGAAATTTACCTTGGGGCGAAGGCAAAGTATGGAAATTTTCTTAGCGCACAGACAGGCTATGGAAATTCCATTGAAGATCAGACAGAGTATGAAAATTACATTAAAGCGCAGACAGACTATGAAAGTTCCTCTAAAGAGCTGGCAGACTATGAAATTTACCTTGGGGCGCTGACAGAGTATGAAAATTTTCTTAATTCGTGGATAGACTATGAAAATATAAATGAATTTACGGAAAAAAAGAGAGAACAGCTACGCGAAGAGCTTGAAACCACCTATAATGCTTTTGCTGAAGCCATAAATATTTTTAAAAATAGACCGAATATTAATATCTTTGCTTCCATCGATGAGTTATTTAACACATACATAGAGGGTGAAGCGATTGGTGAGGGTTTTGTGGAAGAATATGGCAAAATAAAAGAGGCTTTAGAGGCTTATGAGGCTATCGAGGTCAAGGTTTCAAAGCAGGATATCAACTTCGCCTGGACGCAGTTTTACGCCGCCTTTAGTAGCTATAACGATGTAAGGGAGAAGGATGGTATTGGTGGCGTGACAGGCTATGACAATTTTGTAAGCTCTTTGGATGAGTATCTACCGGGTTACGAGGATAATGCATTGGTGGTGCCGGAAGATCTGGCTGATATTATGGCCAAATATGAGGCTTTGCAGCCGAATTTGAATTCCTTTGAGGACGAAAAACTTAAGCCATTTTTAAATGAGATTAGAAATGCCTACGATTCACTGAGTGGAGTGTTATCGTCGTTGTCCACAGGGATCAATGGCCTAAAGATGCAACCCGGTGAAACTTCATTGGGTGTGACGCTCACCGAGGCCGACATCGCCAAGGGGAACGATCTCATCACTAGATTTGGGGAAGTCTTTGCCCAGATGAACAAATCCCAGGCCATGATGGTGCTCCAGGAAGAAAATAGAAACTGGGTTACGGATACCATGAAAAAACTTAAAATTCTTTATGAGATAGATAACTCAAGCATTTTTACCAAGGAAGAAAAAATTGCTATGATGTCTATAAACGAAATCTTTCCAAATCAAATGATTGATTTGGCCACAGCCCATGAAGAAGCTATAAGAATAATCAAGTATGATTATAATTATATTAAGCATAGTTATGACAATATCATGGCAATTAGATCGGCCATAGGTTCTCTGATGGCCTCAGTGGACTCATCGAATGATGATTTCAATGAAGCAGTAGAGGCCTTTGATTCATTGGGGCTCACTATGGCTGGAACATATGGTTCTGGTTCTGCACCCATAAGTGCTTGGCCAAGGAGGGGTGCATCTAACTTATTAGTGAGGCCGGTTAACAAAATTATTGCTAACCTTGGCACTATTAAGGCAGTTATATTAGGATATAGAGCAAAATTGCTGGCCTATAAAACTGCGCAGAAAAATGGCGTTGGGATGGAAGAGGCATTGGCCGATCTGGAAGCTGAATT
>JAIRTH010000005.1 GCA_031255005.1 Puniceicoccales bacterium
CCTAGATTTGTTATCTCCCACGGATGACGCTCGGGTAATATTTGAAATTCCATCGGATTTACAACCACCTGTCATCCATGGACTACAAAAAATAAAATATTTTGGTAAATGTTGTAAAAAAAATAGTCCTTCTGCCTTAATATATGCTAGAGGCTAATCATCCATCCATATTATTTTCATCGGAGAATTGCATGATTTCTGCCAGCGTTGTCCGGCCTTTTTTCACCTGTTCCCAGGCGCACTTTGATAGAGTTTCCATGCCATGCTCTATGGCCAGATCTCTTATTAACTTTGAGGGCGATCCCTTTATGATTTCTCGATGAATCCGGTCATTGACCACCAACACTTCGAATACCGCTAGTCTTCCTCGATAGCCATTTTTACATTTATCGCAGCCTTTGCCTTCTAGTATTTTGCTATTAAATTGTAATTCATCCTTGGGATCTATGCCAAGGGTTTTTAGACAATGGCTAAGATCATTTTCGTCATATTGTTTAGGTTTCGCACAATGAGGACAAAGTTTTCTTACCAATCTCTGGGCTATTACCAATTGCAATGAACTGGCGATCATGAATGGTTCGAGATTCATATCAACTAATCTTGAAATTGCTCCGGCTGAGTCATTTGTGTGTAATGTACTCAGCACGAGGTGACCTGTGATGGAAGCCCTTATGGCGATATCTGCAGTTTCTTGATCTCTTATCTCACCGATCATTACCACATCGGGATCCTGTCTCAATATGGAGCGCAATGCACTGGCAAAGGTCATACCGATGTCCGACTGGACTTGACATTGATTGATCCCAGGTATTTCATACTCTACCGGATCTTCCACTGTTATTATTCGGATTTCCGGTGATCTTATTTTTCTTATGCAGGCGCCAAGCATGGTAGATTTACCAGAACCTGTTGGTCCGGTTACAAGTACTATGCCATGGGGCCTGGTTATGGCGTTTATTACCTTCTTTAGTTCCGGTTCCCCAAGTCCCATATCTTCTATGGCCACCGGAGCATCCCCCAGATCCAACAGACGTAGGCTTATGCTTTCTCCATAGACCATGGGCAATGTGGACACACGGATATCGACAGATTTTTCAGTGGATTTAAAAGATATACGGCCGTCCTGAGGCCTTCTTTTTTCTGAAATATTAAGCTTGGCCATTATTTTCAGTCGAGAGATTACCGCTGCCTGATAGTAAATCAAATTTTGAGGAAGTTTTACCGGTACCAGCGCACCATCGATACGATACCTTATTTGCAATGCATTTTTTTGTGGTTCGAAATGAATATCTGTGGCTCTATCTATGAGAGCTTGCCTAATTACTTCATTCACAAATTTTATTATGACAGCATCTTCATCCTCTTCTATGGCGTCTGGTTTGGCTTGAAGATTGCCGCCTTCATCACCTTCCAGGAAATTGTCTGCCCCGAGGCCAAATTTAGCATTTATTATCCTTCGAATCTCTTCGGCATCGCCTAGGAAATACTTATAATCACCTGGACAGGCAGCCTTTAGCCAGCGCTTCATCATCTCATTGGGAGGCCAGGCAAAGACTATGGCAATGGATTCGTCTTCTTGGATTATGGGTAGGCAGGCATATTCATGGATGATTTGGGATGGAATTATGGCTGTTATATCGTCACAGGGTGCAAATTTTTCAATAAATTCTAGTTCCGAAGCTTCGGATACCCATGCCCGCGTATCTTTGATATTGGAATCTAATTTTACAGCAAGAATTTTCATTCTTTTCTCAAATTGCGCTCCCAAGACGCTACTTTCCACGTCTTCTCCAAGCTCACTAATTTTACATTCTAAATTATCCATCTTTATTAGAAGATACAATGATTGTTACCAATAACCTCCATAACTATCACCACCATAGTTACCATAACTACTATAACCATAACTATCATAGTCGGCATAGCCACCGCCGTAACCATAGCTGTCGTAGCCACCACCACCACCGTAGCCATAGCTGTCATAGCCGCCACCACCATAGCCATAACTGTCGTAGCCGCCATAGCTACCATAGCCATAATTATCGTAGCCGCCATATAGATTGTCATCTGAGTTGCCGTTGGCCACCACTGGTTTGCCTTGTTTTAGCATCTCTATGTCTTGTTCTTGGCCACTTTTAGTCCTGACGCGTACTATTTTTTTCACCGAATCATAGGATGTAATGGAGAAAGGGTCGCTTTCATTACTTACACCAGTGTTAATCACAAAGCTGCGTTTATCCTTTTTACTGTAAAAACTAAAAACGTCATTTCCTCCGCCATTTTCGTTATTAAATGAAATAACACCGCGAAATTCCATTTCCAGCTTGGGTTCAGGCTTTGGCTTTGGTTTCTCCTCCTTTGGTTTTGGCGGTTCCACTGGTTTAGGGACTTCCTTTGGTGGTGGAGGAGTATATTTCCCGAAGGGTGAATTTTTCAATAAAGACCCAAATTTCTCCAACACAGCAGAATTAGGACTCGCCGCTCCTTTTGCTGTGACAGCAGAAAGGACCAGAAGGATAGTCGTAAGTACTTTAATATCATGTACTATCATAACTTGATCACTCCATTATTTTCTACTATTTATTAGTACCAGATGCCTTTTTACCATGGTCATCGGGCTTCTTATTTTTGTTAGCTTCTCTAGCTTTCCTTATTCTATCTCTCTTGGTTTCAAATTTCTTTTGCTCAGCTTTATTTGTTTTTGCTAGATGCTTTTTCCTGAGCGTTCTCCATTTACGCCCCTTTTTCTTTTTATTTTCAGGATCTTTTAAATATTCTTCATACAATTTTTCCTCTCTTTTGTCTATTTCTTGTTGTGTCCTTTTTAGTTCGGCCAATTGTAAACCAAACAATGTGTCATTGGGGAATGGTTCTCCATCATCAAATTTTCCGTTTTCGTTATAATTATCAAAATCTTTTTTCACACCTGCTGCAAGTATGCGTTTATTTAAATAACCTTCTTCATCCTGCGGTTGTAATATTATGGTAGGCTTAATGAATATTATTAATTCTGTCGTTGTTTCTCTTTTCTTTCTCGATGAGAACAATGTATCGCCGAGTAGTGGCAAATCGCCCAGTAGCCATAGCTTACCACCGCCATTTTCTGTGATTTTTTCTTGCAAACCAGCCATTACAACCACATCCATGTCGGCTACACTGACAAACGATGTGGCATGTTTTGTTGAAATAACAGGCTGTTTTGCCGCGCTAAATTCTACCTCAGACACCTTTTTTTCAATTTTCTGCTCTATTTCCAATTGAATTATGCCGTTATTGCCAATAAGTGGCTTAACTTTCAACATAATTCCGACATTTTTATAGGTAATGCTCGATTTTATGCCGCCACCGGTGTTAGAATCCGAGATGCTTGATTCCAAAATTGGCATAGATTCACCCACCTCTATTACGGCTTCTCGATTGTGGGTTGTTACTATGGTTGGCGCTGACATTATTTTTACATTTGAATCCGTTTTAGCTTTATTAAATACGGAATTAAGCGAAAAGTTTCTTAGATTTCCGCTTAGTGAAAAATGTTTATCTGCGCCATAAAACCCATAGCCAATTTCGCTACCTCGGCTGCCCGAAGGTGTGACGCTATCGGATCCACCGGAATTGCCACCACTGGTTGAGCTATTACCAGCACTCGATCCGCCATTGCCCACGGAGATGCCACTACCTGGCACAAAGCTGAGATTGAAAGAGTCCAGTCCACTTACTTGATTTTTGTCCAAGGTAACCTGGGCAATTACTACTTCTATCCTAACCTGATCAAGCAGTATGTCTAATTTATTTACAATGGATTTAACCTGTAAAATATCGCTGGGTGTGCCGTATACGATGATCGAATTGCTACGTTCATCATTCTCGATGGCCAATGAGCTGGAAAATTGTATGTCATGTTCGCCGATGCCATCATTATTGCCTAAATCTAATTGAATTGGGGTATTTGCCGCTGATTTAGTTTGTGTTGCAGTGCTATTTTGAAGTCTTTGGGCTTGGGCTTCCTGTTGGGCGAGTTTATAGGAATTGACCCTATCCTCTTGTTTCCGTTGTTCATTTATTATTTTTCTCATCAGTTCGGAGATTTCCTTGGCACTTCCATGTTTTATTCTTATCACTTCTGTTCTGGTCAAGGGTTCCTTATTTACATCGAGATTTTTTATGATTTTCTTTATGACGCTCAAACTTTCTGATGGCGCCATAATTATCAATTGGTTAGTTGGTTCATCACTTTCGATGGTAATATTACTGGAAAAATATTTTTTGAATGAACCGCGACTACATATATCTCTGATACATTTTACCACCGATGCAGCCTTCACATTACTTAACACATGAAAATACATCTCTTCTTTTATGTCTATCGGCACATCAACTCTTTTGACCACTTCCTCTATTCTCTGAAGATTGGCAAGGGTATCCACTATTAGTAACGAGTTTGATGATTGGAAATGTATTACCTGGGATAGCCCATTGGTGACCATTGGTTTTATCAATTTATTGAATTCCCCGGCATCAAGATACTTGAGTGTGAAAAATTTTGAATAGGCTTTTTGGCTTGCCACCACATCTCTTAGCGATTCATCAACAAGTTCTGGGGCATGGCTTGATGTGTTCTTCGCCACAACAGCTTTGATGAATCCATCACCCATATCTATGGTAGCTACGTTATTCAAGGCCAATACGCTTTCTATTGCCAAAATTGCCTCGGCTCTGGTCATGGGTTGCTGAATTTCCAAACTTATTTTTGAGTCCGGAATTTTTTCCTTCAAAACTGTTTTCCCAGTCAATTTTTCCAAAATGGCCAACACCTGACTTATTCCTTCCTCGACCAGAACCAATTGTTCGACTATATCGTTTGCCGGATCATTATATTCCTCGGCATCTCCATCGATATTATCAATCATGGCCGGTGGTTCATCGGTTTTATCATTGGCCTTGTCCATGCCTGCATGTTCACCGGCTTTCGGACCCGATGTAGGCGTAGCATTTGTTCCTAATGACGTTGCAGCTTTTTTCTCATCAACATGGGAGGTTGATGTGGCTGCGACGGCTTGTCCATGGTCCTTAGGTCCATCTGCTGCGTTTGCTTTATGGCATGAATAACATGTTAGGAGGCATGCCAAAATTAAAAATAAAGCCTTATTCTTATTCATTTTCGTTTACAATATTAGGGTTTATTTGTACATATGATGATATTTGTGCTATCTCATCTTTTGTTAATCCAGCTAAAAGTTCTTTGATATTTTTGTTTTTATTTATATCTAATGCTCCAATTACAAATTTTGCAGATATTAGACCATTGCCTGGTGATGATAGATTGACTTCTTCTACACGAAGGTTCTGCTGTATGGATTCTATTTTTTCATCAAAGGACAATACTTCTTCTATTTTTGCATTGGAAAAACTAATAGCTATCTTATGAATCTCAAAAAAGTCCTTGGTTTCGGTGGTTGGACTAGCCAATGAATAGGATCCTCCGATGGTCCTTGCTGCACTATCAACGGTTTCCATCAAACGACTTTCATCTATTTTACCTTTTTCAAACACTTCGATCATCACATCTTTAAATTTAGTTGAAATATTTTGCTCAATATCAAGCCATTCTTTCTGAGTCAGAGTTAATTTTTCATTATCAGTAGTGATTTTTTTTAGAATTTTTACATCCTTTATACCTCGATGCAAAGATATCACCATTAATGAAAAAGTTACTCCAAGAATACATTTACGCATGTTTGGACTCATGGAAAAAAACAAACTTCTACCCTTCGAAAATAGACTCATGATTCTTTACCCTCCACTATTATGGAAAACCTTGTTTCGCCGCCACTCGTTATGGGTTTAACACATTTAACAGTTTGCAATGAATTCAGTTCCAACAATTTATCTGTATATGCATTCACTTCTCTTATTTCCATTTTAGCCACGGCCGAAATTTCAAGTTTATTTCCATCTATGGCTTTGACTGAGTTAAATGTCATTTTACTTGGCCTTAACTTATTTATATCTTCCAGAATTTTAAAATAGGCCTGTCTTTTTTTGGAAAAAGAAGCCAATTCATTTAATCTTTTATCTTTTTCCTTCAAATTCTTTATCTTGCTTTCTTTTGCAGCCAATATACCGGAAATTGAGCGTTCATTGACTATCTTTTGGCCAAATATGGCCGAGAATGAAAATGCAAATATGGCAACAACCGTGGATAGGATGCTGACATCGAAAGATAATAGTTGCAAAATCTTAGACTTCATCCTGGTGGAATTGAAAAATCTATCGTGTAATTCCATATGCCAGAAAGCTTTGTCTTTGAATTTTAATAATAATTTCTGTTTTTTCACATTGCCTTCGTGGGTTACGGTGACAAATAATCTTATTCCTTCCGATATAATCACTCTGTGCTTATGAAATTCTACCATTGGCAGGTGAGAATCCTTTTCTTCATTAAATAATCTAATGCCAGAGAACATATTATTTGTTTTTTCTATTACAATGATGCGGTCTCGGCGTTTGAATATGATGCCATCCGAGTCGATATTTATGAGCAATGCAGGCAAAAATTCCGGAAACATGTAATCTTTAGTATCATCGCCGGTTTCTATTATTCTATTTTTCAGCGTTGAATAGATGAACATGCTACATTCTTTGCGATTTGTAAAAAAGCCGTAAAACATGTCATCTTCTTGAAAAGGACTGGATGTTTCAAGATTTAGGGATGCTATATCAGCTAGGGTTTCATAGGAGATTTTGTTACTTGGTAATCCGCAATCGGATACGAAAAAAAAGTCACTATTGATAAAAACAGCTGTTTCACATCCTTTTCTATATTTGGCCAATGCGCCAGGTTTTAACTTTTTGCCCCTTGCCATTATACTTCCTCGATGCTTAAGATATCAAATGTATTAAACCTTCCTTTTCCGTTGGTCAATGTTCCGACCAATGCCACAACGGTAAACTCATTTTTTGAATTGGGTGTAGATCTGTTGACTTCACCTGAAATTTTCACTGCAATTTTCATGCATTCAGCACTGAAATTAATAAAATTCTTATATGTTAATTCATCTACATTTAATCCTTTGCTTTTCAAAATGTTGCGATACTCAGTGTAGGGACTTTGTTTTCCCCTTGCCATTTTCAAAATGGTTTTAGAAGAACCTTCATTGGAATCATTGCTGTCAGAATTTTCCACATTGGTCTCTGTGTACCAGGTTTTATTGGTTTTAAAGTTTGATTTACCCTTTGATTCTACTAACTTGCTACGCAATTCTTCGTTGGCAGTAAGAATATTTACTTTAAATTTGCTATAATTTTTTTCGAGGCCTGGAATGACGGTAAAATACTCCTGTAGTATTAAAAAGTAATCTGTTTCGTTACCATTTTCGTCAAAAAATTCGCAATGGGGTAATTTTTCCTGTAGCAGTTTGGCAAAATGCCTGACAGAGGCTATGCCATTTTTAGCCTTAGGAGGATTGCCAGTCAGTGTGAAGATATCCTTTATGGCATTGTTTATATTGGTTATTTTATCGTTATCAAAATCAATTTTGTTTACATTTTTTAAAATCCATGATTTCCCGCCAAAGACACAACTACAAATAACATTGCCATATATTCCGCGCAGATCCTGTGGTATTGCATTGTAAAATTCACTACATAGTGGCAGTTTTCCAGTTTCATCTTCCAAGATTATCTCCACTTCGGGCACAGCTTTGGCAATGAGCTTATTACCACTTATGTCTTTTTCTTTTAGACCAGCCCTTTGGGCTAATTTCTTTAAAAAGCAATCGCTCAACATATCCTGATTTGTTTGGGCATTTGTTTCATTATTGGCAAAATTACTACCATGGCCATTAGAATCGTCTTTATCATCTTCTGTGGCATTTGTAGTTTCTGTGGATCCATTCAGCCATTCTTTGGTGAAGAGTAGGCCACCGCCCCATTCTTTTCTCAGCTGAACAAGAGTACCGATGGTCAGATCCAAGTAGGAATAGGCGGCAACTTTTAGGTCAATGGGATCCTTCAGTTGTGAATTATACATAACATCTGATACAACGGATTTTAAAAATACCGTTACTAAACTAGTAGCCAACATCATCAAGCCCAGCACAAGCAGCAATATGCTGCCTGGGTTTTTGCTTTTATATACTCTCATTGAAGATGTCACCGCATTGATGATAGTAATTTTGTTTAATTAAGAAAGCTTTTTTACAGAATATAATTTAAATAATATATTCATTTTAAGATTGCAAAATCTTTCTTATCATCCAGTCATTATTTCAGGCATGTCAATAATATTTTTCACAAATTTTAATGAGCCATATCATTATCGGTGTAAATTTTGCCATTGCATCTATACTTACTGATAAAAAATTATGATAGCTAGGATGTATCACCAAGGTATAATTGAGCGATGTTGTGCAGAAATGAATCGTGAAATTTCTAAACACACTATCTATGTATCGCTTTCGAAATCGATGTTATATCACTATGAAAATTGGTACCTTTCAGACTCTCATATAATTTCTTATTCGCGAAACCCCATATCCCAACAGAAAAATTCCTTTGGTACGCCATTGGGGTTGCATGAAGTGGCAGAAAAATACGGGGATAATTTACCACTGGGTACGATTTTGAAAGGACGAGTGTCGATTCATAGGACCTATTTTGATCTGGATCTTTCTGAGCAAACTGGCCATATTACCAGTCGTATCCTGAGATTAGCTGGGTTGCAATCGGGATTTAACCAAGGAGGAAATTGTGATAGCTATGAACGCTATATATATATACATGGCACGTCCAGTGAAGAACTGATTGGCCAGCGGATATCCAAGGGCTGTCTATTGATGAAAAATCGGGATGTTATAGAGCTCTATGATGTGATTCCCACTGGTTCCTTGGTAATGATTGCTATGGATTAGTTCGCATTGCGTTTTTTTTTAGATATTTTTGGATATTGACTTTGAGGTGGATTTTTTTAAATTCAACCATCTATGGATGGTTCTCAATTGATGGCGGATGCCATAGTTGCTTTTGGCAATGAAATCGGCGTCGAGTTGAGTGTTGACAGCGATAATTATTGTTGTCTGGCAATCAATGATGATATGCAGTTGCATATGAAATTTAATGAATATTTTAATGGAATTGTTTTCTATTCAGAACTGGGCGAAGTTCCCGAAGCGAACCAACATAATACATTAAAATATTTCGTCCATGCAAATTGTAATAGAGTTAGTTGTGAAGAAATGACATTTTCCTATGATGAAGAATCGAAAAACATAGGGTTGGCATCGCTGTTGCCATCGAATTTCATCCAGGTGGATAGTCTGAAAAAAATTCTCGAAAAATTTATCACTAAGGCCGAAGCAATGAGAGCTGTAATGCTTGAATTTATGCAAGGAATATCACCGGTTAACAATACAACCACGGCCGCTGATCCAAGCAGTTCAAATTCTGCCATGGCTTCGGCACCGGATAATCAGTTTATGAGGATATGATTAATTATCCATTCTTTGTCAAAAATTCTCCAATTATCACCAAAATCGCAAATAATAGACATAAAATATTTTGGATGTCATATTTTTGATTCTTATATATCAAAGAGTAAAGATACAGTGGTAAAAATACCACAAATACGGTTGCTATCATTCCTCCGAACGATAGGATGCTCATAAAGGCGTTTGGTATTAATAGTACCGCCAAAGTCGGTAAAGCAGAGGTTATGATGGGGATATATTTTTTAAATATCTCTTTTAAAGAAACCGATATGCCCACGGACATTCCTATGGCCGATGTCACTATGGCTAACAATGATAGGCTGGTGAGTAAAACATGAGTAACTTTAGATCCTGATACTTCGCATATCATGCTTATTAGATCGCCGGAATTTACATTTCCCTGGAGTATTTTTTCATAAAAAACCGGATCT